>CBIHPC010000332.1:0-6416 GCA_966211305.1 uncultured Niastella sp. | reverse complement strand
TTAAAAAGATGTAATAATGAAAAGTTTTTTGATACCAATAAAGCTGACCCTTGTTTTGATAACTGTTTGTGCAGGCATATACCCGCTGTTGATTGCCTTCGTAAGCGTACTGGCGCCCGGGGGCGGCAAGGGGGAAACGATCTCCGTTAATGGGAAGGTGGTGGGCTATGCCAATGTTGGGCAAAAGTTTACTGAAGATAAATACTTCCAGGGCCGCCCGTCTGCGGTTGATTATAATGCCGCCGGTTCTGCCGGTTCCAATAAAGGGCCTTCCAGTCCTGATTATCTGAAAACAGTACAGGACCGCATCGATACTTTTTCAGTACATAACCCCGGTGTAAAAAAAGAAGAGATCCCTGCAGAAATGGTAACGGCATCGGGTAGTGGACTTGATCCTGATATTTCACCGGCATCGGCCTATGTGCAGGTAAAACGGATCGCTGCCGTACGTGGCATTCCTGAGGAAAAAGTAAAGTCGCTGGTCGATGCAAATGTTGAAAAGCCATTGTTTGGCTTACTTGGACCTTCGAAAATAAATGTATTGAAATTGAATGTAGCTTTAGATAAATTGAAATAGATAGCATGACCTGAAAGGTGGACCATTGGGTCTTGCCGTATTCGGAAAGATAACATCCACCTGGCAGGTCGGCCTTCTAAACCTGACCTGTCAGGTTCAAGTGAACCTAATAATTTTGTAAGATCAGGTGATGGACCTTACAGGTTTTAACAGGAATAACTAAAAAACAACGGATGAAAAGAATTTTAACAGGCGTAGCTGTGTTAATAACGGCTACCGGCCTGGCGCAGGATACTGCGAGCAATGGAAACAAAGGCCAGGTAACATTTAGCGGATATGCAGAAGCTTATTACAGTTATGATTTCGCCAAACCAACAGACAACAACCGGCCCGGATTTATTTACAGCCATAACCGCAGCAATGAGTTCAATGTAAACCTTGCTTTTGTTAAGGGCGGTTATACAGCCGACCGTATAAGAGCAAATATTGCTTTGGGTGTGGGTACTTACATGAACGCAAACTATGCGGCAGAGCCGGGGGTATTAAAAAATGTATTCGAGGCCAATGTGGGTTATAAATTAAGTCGTTCGAAAAATCTTTGGCTCGATATAGGAATCATGCCATCGCATATTGGGTTTGAAAGCGCTATCAGTAAAGATTGCGGGGTGTTAACAAGAAGTCTGGTAGCTGAAAACTCACCCTATTATGAAAGCGGCGCAAAACTTACTTACACCACTGATAACAATAAGTGGTTGTTCAGCGCCCTGGCATTGAATGGATGGCAACGCATTCAACGGGTGGCAGGTAATTCATTAATGAGCTGGGGCACTCAGGTGCAGTTCAAACCAACGGAAAAGGTAACATTGAATTACAGCACCTTCCTGGGAACCGATAAACCCGACAGCCTAAGGCTCTGGCGATATTTTCATAACTTGTACGGAGTGTTTCAACTGACCGATCGGGTAGGATTGATACTTGGATTTGATATTGGTCAGGAGCAGGTACAAAAAGGTGAAAGTAAAATGAATACATGGTTTTCGCCGGTAGCTATTTTACGGTATACACCGGCCGATAAATGGGCCATTGCTGTTCGCGGTGAATATTATAGCGATGAACATGGTGTTATCATTAGCACAGGTACAGAAAACGGTTTTAAAACATCCGGTTTTTCAGCCAATGTCGATTACCTGCCGGTAAAGAACTTCGTCCTTCGGTTGGAAGGAAGAATGCTGAATAGTAAAGATGATATTTTCCTGAAAAGTAATGAAAGCTTAACCGGAACCAACGCTGCCCTGACATTTTCAGCGGCTGTAAGTTTTTAAGTGGGGGCTAATTGATGAAATGTAAAAAACGTGGCAGTTATAACTAATACTCTGAAGGTTTACAATCGACCCAAAGTTAACTTAACATGGAAACCTCAAACAGTAGAGCAGAGCATTTCCTCGAGATGGCAAATAAGTCGGTACGGGGGAAACTGAAGATATACATCGGCATGAGCGCCGGTGTGGGAAAAACTTACCGTATGTTGCAGGAAGCGCATGAACTGCTGCGCAAAGGGATAAATATTAAGATCGGTTATATTGAAACACATAACCGTAAAGAAACACATGCATTGGTAGCTGGCCTGCCGCTGATACCCCGGCGGCAGGTCTTTTATAAAGGGAAACAGTTGGATGAACTGGATGTGCAGGCCATTCTGCTGTTGCATCCCGAGGTAGTGATCGTAGATGAACTGGCCCACAGCAATATCCCCGGAAGTAAAAATGAAAAGCGCTGGCAGGATGTGATCGATATCCTCGATGCCGGTATCGATGTGATCACCGCGGTGAACATTCAGCACATTGAGAGTATAAACGAAGATGTAAAACAGATAACAGGGGTTGAAGTAAAAGAAAGGGTGCCCGACAAATTATTGCAAATGGCCGATGAGGTAGTGAATATTGACCTTACCGCACAGGAATTGATCACGCGGCTGCAGGAAGGAAAAATATACGACCATAATAAAGTACAGCAGGCGCTCACTAATTTCTTTCAACCGGAAAAAATATTGCAGCTGCGTGAACTGGCATTGAAAGAAGTGGCAGGCCAGGTGGAAAGAAAGGTAGATTATACCGTTACCAAGAACAAAACATGGCAGCATGAAATATTCCTGGCATGCATTTCCAGCTCCCATGAAACTGCCCAGCGAATTATCCGTAAAACCGGCCGGCTGGCATCGTATTACAATGCCGACTGGTATGTGTTATATGTACAAACGCCAAACGAAGAACTGGATAAAATTCCGCTGGCGGCGCAACGGCATTTGATCAATAACCTGAAACTGGCCACCGAACTCGGTGCAGAAGTTTTACAGGTAAAAAGCAAAAGCATTGCCAATGAGATCATTCAAACTACCATCGATAAAAAAGTGACCACTATTTGCATCGGCAAACCACATTTGAATTTATTTCAGGTAATTTTGAAGACGAACCTGTTTAATCAATTGTTGAAAACGTTATCGGAAAAGGATATTGATATTATTATTTTATCTTAATGGCCATCAAGCTTAAAACAAAAGTAGCCCTGGGCGTAGGTTTTCTTTTTACATTATTGCTGCTGGTTGGCGGTGTGGGCTTTTATTATTTCAATAAGATCAGTGTTGAATCGGGCGAATTGCTAAAGGATAATTATAAAAGCGTTGAATATGGGCGCCAGATGCTCGATGCACTGAACACCTGGGAAAAAGCAAATGATTCGGCGCAAAAGATATTTGAGCGCAACCTGGTTGCACAGGAAAACAATATCACCGAGGAAGGAGAAGCCCGGGTGACCAACAGCCTGCGCCGCGACTACAATGCTTTCGTGCAACAGAATGACTCCATGCCGCTGCATCTGGCGCTGCAGAAAAGCATCAGCCGTATTATCCAGATAAATCTCGACGCCATCAACGAAAAAAATGCCGAATCGCAGAAGGCGGTGGACAATGCTAAGATGATCATCACCATGATCATTACCGTTTGCCTGCTGATCGGATTTACGTTTATGGTGAACTTCCCCGGATTGATCGCCGGCCCCATTACAAAGCTCACCGAAGGTATAAAGGCCATTGCTAACAAGAACTACGGCCAGCGGATACACCTTGACCGGAAAGATGAATTTGGTGATCTTGCCAAAGCTTTTAACGATATGGCCAGGCAATTGGATGATTACGAGCATAGTAACCTGGCCAGGATCATGTTTGAAAAACAACGGGCCGAAACCGTTATCAACTCCATGAAAGATGCCAGTATCGGCATCGATAAAAATGGCACTATACTATTTGCCAATCAACAGGCCCTGCAGCTGTTGAGTTTAAAAGATGCAGACATTGTTGGGCAAAAGCAGGAAGACGTACAGCGGCGAAACGACCTGTTCCGCTTTCTGACCACTGAGGAGAACGGCATGCCCTTCAGGATTGTGGTGAACGATAAGGAAAATTTTTTCACCAAAGAACAGATCGATATTCAGCAGGAACAAGAGAAAACAGGCCATGTGATCATTTTGAAAAACATAACCCCGTTCAAAGAACTTGACGTGGCCAAAACCAATTTCATAGCTACTATTTCGCATGAATTGAAAACGCCACTGGCTTCCTCTGATTTCAGTTTACGATTACTCGAAGACCAGCGGGTGGGTAACTTAACCACTGAACAAAAAGAACTGGTGCAAAGCCTGAAAGACGATAACCAGCGGTTGTTGCGCATCCTGAGCGAGTTGCTCGACCTGTCGCAGGTAGAAAGCGGCAAGATGCAGCTCCACCTGCAACCTGTAAACGTGAATGAGATCATTGAAAAGGCATTGGGTGCTGTACAGAACACTGCCCGCGAAAAGAACATCCAGGTAAAACAACAGATCACCGAAAATTTACCTCCGTTCCAGGCCGATGCTGAAAAGGCAGGCTGGATCATCAATAATTTTCTCACCAATGCTATCCGCTATTCGGCGCAGAACGATCATATTGTAATTAAAGCTCATCAGCCCGATGTGCGGCATATTGAAATAGGCGTGCAGGATTTCGGTATCGGCATCGAAACTTCGTTACAGCAAAAGATCTTCGACCGCTTTTTCCGCGTGCCGGGCATTCATGAGAAAAAAGGCACCGGGTTAGGACTGGCTATCAGTAAAGATTTTACCGAAGCCATGCATGGAGAGATCGGCGTGGAATCGTCACCGGGAAAAGGGAGTTATTTCTTTTGCCGGTTTAACGTGGCGTAAGTATGCGCATCTGCGAATGTCTCCCGAAAAAATGCTGATCTTAAATCCACCAGTCCGGCTTCAGGGTTAATTAAACCTGCATACACTCAAAATAATTATTCCGGCAACAAGCGCCACCTGTACCAGTTGCCAAAGAGAGATCCTTTTCTTTATATCGGTAAATGAAATGTTTGTTTCACCGGCAAGTTTTTTCTTAAGCTGGTTGATGTTCCTTGAATAAAAGATCCTGACCAAAATGATGGCCAGCACGAGCCCGATCTTTACCCGCATCCATAATTGAGCGCCATACACCTTGTGCATTTGCGCCATCATTAATATGCCCATTAGTAAGGCAATACCGAGACAAATAGCCATGATGCGGTTGTATTTATCGGTTGTACCGAACAGGGCTTTTGTAATGGAAGCGTCTTTTTCGGTGTACAGCCAGAGTTGGTTGCTGTTGATAAAATTGGCGATCAGCGTACCGGTAAATAATGCAAATGCAGAAAGATGAAGAATTAAAAAGATCAGATAAACGGAATGTGGTATCATAATGCACTTATTATTAAGTGCAAATAAAGACAGGAAAAACCGCCTGCTCCTGTGATAAAGATCACAAAATGGCGGACCGCATTCTTTTGTTCCTGATGCGGCTTAAGGTTTCCCTTTTAACGCCAAGCCAGGAGGCCAGTTGCGAGATAGAGATGCGCTGTAAGATTTCGGGATTGTTATTTTCCAAAAATTCATACCGACCTTTTGCGGTAAGTATGCGAAAAAGCTGTAATTGTTTTTCCTGTTTGGCAGCTATCAGTTCAAGGTTCTTTTTGCCGGCCAGTTCAACCTCTGGTCGCTGGCTGATCGCATACTGAATATCATTTTTATTGATGCGGTAAACAACCATAGGTTCACAGGCAACCACCGTAAAATCGGCTGGTTTATTGAAAAGATAGCTGTTTTTGTTGGTCACGGTTTCATACTCGAAAAAGAACTCGAGATTTACCTCTTCGCCGTTCTGTACATTGTAGGCCCGGCAAAAGCCCTTTGCTATCATAAATAACGACTGGCAGGGTTTCCCGGCACGAATTATTTCTTCCCCTTTTCTGAATTCAAGTTTTGAAAAGAAAGGGATCATGAAATCTATACTTTCGGGCGAGAGTACAGATAGCTGTTTAATGTTTTTTATAATGTCTTCCATGGGCGGGTAATGGATGGGTGTTTTTGACTTTTAACAGGGAAATTAAACATATTGTTTGGTGTTTCCGACAATGGATCCGGCCTTTTGTACGGCATTCCTCGTTGCAAAACACAGATTAGCAGCATAGAATGGACAATTTTACAATAAAAGTCTACAAATTTGACACTACTTACCTTCTGGGTAAAAATGAAGTGAAAGTGATAAAAGAACAAACAGGTAAGGGTGAGAAATAAAGGTGAGTTGACGAGATAACAAGCTAACTTGTTGACAATTTTACAACGCCGATGAAGTCGGGTTTTGCCGATTGATGAGTGCCGGTTCACGAATTGTTTCCATTAGTAAATTGATCTCACAATAATGTAACAAAGAATGTTTTGAGTAATTACGATGCAATAGTAGTAGGTTCCGGTCCCAATGGATTGGCAGCTGCTATCACCATGCAGCAGGCCGGTTTATCGGTGCTGTTGCTGGAAGGGAAAGAAACCATCGGCG
>CBIHPC010000331.1:0-6418 GCA_966211305.1 uncultured Niastella sp. | reverse complement strand
TACTCTTATCATTATAGCTTATTTAAAAATTACAGCCAGTTTGGCTTCTAACATTTTTCCCATCAGGGTCTTCCCAACAATAACGCCATTGGGATCAATTAAAAAATTCTGAGGAATTGCCTGCACGCCGTATAATTTTGCCGCCGGGCTATCCCAAAACTTCCCGTCAGAAAGCTGTAACCATGGAAGCCCGTCATTTTTAATAGCGGCTAACCACGCTGCTTTACTGTCAGACTTATCTAGAGAAACGCCAATGATCGTAAAATGCTGGTCTTGAAATTTCTTATAGATTTTAATGAGGTTGGGGTTTTCTGCACGGCATGGCCCACACCAGGAAGCCCAGAAGTCGAGCAGTACGTACCTGCCACGAAATGATGATAGTTTAACCAGCTTACCTTCCGTATCGGGTATTTCAAAGTCAGGCGCTGGTTGCCCGATTGCTGTTGCTCTCATCTTTTCCAGGTTATCGTGCACTTTTTTACCGTTCTTACTGTTTTTAACTTTAGGCGACAATCCGTCAAATAAAGTTTTAACCATACTATAAGGCTGTTCATAAGCGATCTTGGGAAACAATTGCAAACCCAGCATGGAGGAAGGGTGCGTTTTTATAAACCTGACGTAAGCACCCAGGGTCATATCACTAAACCTTTTCCGAAAACCCTCCAGCATGGTCTCATAATCCGGCGTGTTCTGTGGTGATATTTTCCCCTCCATAAACATTTTGTCTTCGGCCGTCATATTTGAGCAAGCGGCATCGATAAGGTTGTTCAAATCATTATCATCATTATTATAAGGAGTACCGGTTACCTGTGAACCTATAACTGTGGCTCCTTTTGCCGCGAACTTAATAATACCAGGCTCTATATAAACCGATCGTTGTTCCATGCTATTGGTTCTCCCCACGCCGTTGGTATCAAAGATCAGTGTGGCCTCTACCGGCGTATTGGATGCCCTCCCGGTGAATTTAAAAAAACCATTTTTCAACACAACCGAATCTATAATAGTGGCATCCCCCATGCTATACTCCAGGTATGCCCTGGCTGGTTTATTAAAAGTGCCATATCTGCCATCGATTATAAATCCTTTACTGCTCTGGCCAAAAGCAGTCAGCTGTATCATTGCCAGTACTATAATTAATTTTTTCATCTGAAAATATTTATTGTTTTTTTAGCCAGATGGAACTTACCATGACAAAATTTTCATTGCCCTGTGTGCCATAATGAAAATTTTGTCATGGACGTTTCATTGCTTTTTATATGTCACTTGTTTTGAAAACAGGCGCTGCGATCAGGAAGCCGGCGAACCTATTTGAATAATTCCTCCAGCCTGGCTTCGAGCGCTTTTCCATGCAGGTTCATTCCAATTATATTTCCCTTTTTATCGATCAGGAGATTTTTGGGAATAGCTGTAATACCATATTTTTTGCTGATGGGTGAATCGAATCCTTTACCGTCGCTGAGGTTGGTCCAGGGGTAGCCATCTTCCCGGATGGCTTTTTTCCACCTGGCGGCATCCGTATCCAGCGAAACGCCTATTACGCCCAGCCCTTTCGCTTTGTATTTTTTGTACAATGGCAACAACGCCCTGGCCTGTGAACGGCAAGGTGCACACCAGCTTGCCCAGAAATCGATGAAGGTATATTTGCTGGCGGCCGTGATTGTTTTGGTAGCCATTTTTTTCCCTTCCGTATTCGCCATGATAAAATCTTCATATTGCAGGATCACGGCTCGTTTATCAGGAGCCGCCGCAGTCTTTTCTTCCCCGGCACCTCGGGGTGCGCCCTCTTTATCGTTTACCACCAGCGTATACTCTTTGGAGGAAGGCGGCAAACACATTTCATCGTTGCATGCCATGTATTTGATCCGGAAACGCAATGTCGTTTTCTGGTCGGCTTTCAACTGAATGGTTTGCGAAAAAGTAACACGTCTTGCATAATACGCCACAGTTCCGCTATTTGACGGTTCAACCCCTTTTTCCTCCAGTTTCCCGATCAGTTCCACATTGGGATCTTTCTCAAACGTAATCGTGGTAGGCATTCCTAACCCGCCTGCATAAGTCTGCGGATAGATGTGAAACGGTTCATCGATCGATGCCGTGAAATCTATTATAAAAGTGCGTGGTGCAGTAGAATCACTATTAAATTTCCAGGAAACCGGGTGGTTGTCCTGAGCCTGGCCATGAAAAACTGCCAGGCTCGCTAACCACAAAAAAATCATCGATCTCATATTGTATGCATTGAGTTACTTATTACCCTTTATACCTTGCTTTGGTGATCTCTACCATTGACTTCAGCTTGTAATATTCCCGGTCGGTGGAACCGGCATAGCCGGAGCTGTAGAACCGGATATTTCCCAACGGATCAAATACGATCTTGGTGGGCGTTCCCTGAACATCATAGGCTTTGTTGTCCTGATCCTGCAACACATCGAGCGTAATACCTTTCTTAGCTACAAATGATTGTACGGTGGCCTGTTCTTCGAACAGGTTCACTACGAACATTTGAAAAGCCTCTTTTTTGTAATCAGCCACCACCCGCTCAAAGCCACTGAATGCGGCCACACAGGGCGTACACATGGTAGTCCAGAAATCCAACGCCAATACTTTTCCTTTATAGTTACCCAATTGAACGGGTTTGCCATTCAAATCCACCATCACAATATCTTTCACCGGTTGTTTGGCCTGGAAGAGCTTCATGGGTTTCGCGTCTTTACGTTGATTGGGAAAAAATCCATCTAAGGTTGTTTGGGGAGAGGCGATGTATAATTTCGCCACTTCTTTATAACATTCCTGGTAGGCTTCCTGCTGTAGTTCTTTGAGGTATTTTTCAAATCCTTTGTCGGAACCTTTCACTTTGGTGTACACCTGTCTGAAGGTATTCACCATAACGGGTTTTGAATCCGCCTCGCGGAAAGCTTTGCTTAAGGTATCGAATGCCACCTGGTCTTTCCCCGCTGCTGATAACACGATGGCATACCGGTTCAGGTAATTAGCTCTGGCATCCCTGAAATATTTCATATTGCGCATCCCATCTTTCACCTCCGAAGAACCGGCCAGCATTTTTTCGGCGATGGCTATATTTCCCAATTGGGCATTCACCGCGGCATTTACTTCCATGATAGGCTGCGCTCTGCCGATGGGATCACTGATTGTTCCGTCTGCTATGTCTTTCAATATTCCTCCCGACACTTTCTCCAGTTCGGCCGGGTTCTTATTGGCATCCAGCAGGTATTCCATGGCATAGGTAAGATACATGAGCTGCAATACGTTGAATTTCGGTTTGGTGTTCTTATAATACCAATACCGTTCATAGTTCCCCTGTGAAAGCCACCCCAGCGCCAATTGCGCCCGGTATTCCTCATACATGGATGGTTGGGCAGGATCAATGGGGGCGTCCTTCAGCATTTTTTCGTATTGCTCCTCCTGGTCTTCCACATGCACCATCAAAGCAAACTCCTCAAAATTATATTTCGTGGTTTTTACCTGCTGTGCAAAAACAGGGCTCGAGATTAATAATAGCAAGAGTAACTTTTTCATCTTTATAAATTTTTGATTTATTTATTTTCAACCAACCCCTTGTTTTGGGCCAACATGCGTTCGCCGAACTTCAAGGCAAATCGTTCAGGCTTCAGCGTATGGGTGGCCACTACGTTGCCTGCATCGTCATACAATTTGTGGGTGTATTTAACCGTATTGCTGTACACCGGGTCTACAGAGAGCCGGCGCATATCCATCCAGCGCATGCCCGAGGTGGCGAATTCGCGAATGCGTTCCTCAAGAATGAAACGGACCAGCGCATCCTTATTACCGGTTATGTTGGCCGGTACTGCAGCGATATTCGCAGGCATTCTTTTGGCACGCAAATCTTCCAGGTCGCTCTTCGCGCCCGTAAGGTCACCTGCCCTTGCTTTTAACTCGGCCCGCATCAGGTACAGGTCGGGTAACGAAGGGCCCACCTGCAATCCGGAAAACAAGGCAGCCGAATAACGCCGCATGCCACGGGGGAATACCACACCCGGATCGAACATTTCTGTTTCGGAGAACAACAGCAACCTGTAATCCATGGGATCGTACAAGGCCGCTGTTTCGGGCGAGAACACGTAGGTATTGGCCTGCTGCAATTGAAAATTGATCATACTGAGATTGTACATCACCTCTGTATTATTGGCGGCCAAAGGAAAATTCGACAACCCGAAACCGAAGTCGGGGAACCAGGAATCGACGTTGTTTTCGTCCAACACGATGTTGTAATCGTACAACTCCAGAGGGATGGTAGCCTTACGCAGTTCAGTAAACGCCGCATCCACGTGGGTTCTGGCTTCACTGAACTTTGCCATATATAAATACACCCGGCCCAGCAGGAATTCGGCCGCCACCCGCGAAAATTTCCGCCGGTGGGTCAACGGCTCCAGATCAGGCAGGGCATCTGTAAGGTCTTTTAGGATGAAATCGTAGCTTTCCTGCACGGAAGCCCGTACAAATGAAGACTGGGTTACATCTGCTTTGGTAAGCAGGGGCACACCCAGGTCGGTAGCTGCGGTAGCCGCATTATAAGGCAACGAATAATCATTGAGAAAATAAAGATGGCAAAGCGCCCTGCCTGCTTTAGCCTGCGCCAGGATCGCCTTTTTTTGCTGTTCCGTACCTCCCTGCGCCTGCATCACTTCGTTGATGACCTTATTGAAGGTATAGATGCTGGTGAGTTGCAAGGTATCGGATGGAAGCTGATCTTCATCATACACCCTGTCTTCATACCTGAATAACCGTTGCGTTCTGATGGCGGCGGCATCCATATAAGATTGCTGGGCGGCCATTTCATCACCCAGGTACAAAGAGGGAGCGTAAAGCACCTGGAGCGCTACAGCGTTCATCAATTGTTCATAATCGAGCGTTGTTTCTGCTATGCGGGAACCCTTGGCCTCAATTTCCAAAAAGTCTTTGGAACAGGCGGTTTGAAGAAGCAGCCCTATAAAAAAAAATGGTATTGCTATTTTATGAATTGATCTCATAATTGTAAAGCTGGTTTTGATTAAAGAGTGAGGTGTGCGCCAACGGTAATGGTACCCTGTCCTGTGCGGATATTCCGGTAACCATCAGGCGATTGAAACTCAGGGTCGATGCCGAGGTTATTTTTCTTCCAGAGCATGAGGTTCGATACCTGTGCCCGGAACGTTAAACCCTCAGCGCCCATACGTTGTACAAAACCCCTGGCGAGGGAGTAAGAAAGCGTGATCTCCCTGATCTTTGCGTAAGAAGCGTTAAAGGAGTTCAAATTTGAGTACTGATAATAAAAGTCATTTCTGGCATTCGCGATACTGCTGTTATAGGCGTACCTCGGAATATTTGTTTTGTTTTCGTCGCCCGGCGCCTTCCAGCGATTGGTGAATTCGGGTTGAATATTATTTTGATACAGGGCTTCACTCCATACCCGGTTGAAATCCCGGAAAAGCACATGTCCTACATTGAAGCTGATGTTAACGCCTAACTGAAAACCTTTATATGAAAAGGTATTGAACAACCCGCCGGTCCAGATCGGTTGAGAAGTTCCCGCCAAATGAACATCTTCAGGTTTGGAACCATTTTTTTCAGACAACAGTTTTCCATCTGCCTGAATGATCTGGGGATCCCCGGCCGCATTCAATCCGCCATTTATAAACTCGAATAACGCATACGCAGGTTTTCCTTCCGCGAAAGAGGAATTGATCATACCTGTACCGGTGGTGATGGCAGAAGCGGTAGCCATCCTGGTTATTTTATTTTTGTTATACGCCACATTCAATACGGTGATCCAGCCAAAATTTTGTTTATTGATGTTGATGGAGTTCAGGCTGAATTCGATGCCTTTATTCTCGAGATCGCCATAATTGCCAATAACAGTAGCATACCCTGTCAGGGGGGCCGTCATCAGGGGGCCAATGAGGTCGGTAGTTTTTTTAGCATAAAAATCAATCGACCCGCCGAATCTCGATCTGAAAAAAGTAAAATCCAATCCGGTATTGTAGATCCTGGTGCCTTCCCAGGTAAGCTTATCGTTTCCGGGTGTTGCCACTATTAAACCCACGCCATTCACATAGTTAACATTCGCAGCTGCCTGCAGAATATCGAAAGAAGCGGCTTGTGCCGGCCGGGGCGCATTACCCGTTATCCCATAGGTGAATCGTACGTTCAGCCGGTTCACCCAGTCCAACGTTTTCATGAAGGCTTCGTTATTCAGCAACCATTTGCCGCCAATGCTGTACACCGGTCTGTTCTGTGCGGATTTGGCAAGGCCGAATAAATTACTCTGATCAATTCTCCAGCTCGCATTCAACGCATACCTGCGATCATACATATAACCTAATGTAGAATAATAGGAAGTCGTTCTGGCCACAGCGCCTTCGCCGCCCCCTACGTTGTTGGTGGCCAATACCCTTGTTCCACC
>CBIHPC010000330.1:0-6431 GCA_966211305.1 uncultured Niastella sp. | reverse complement strand
TACGGCATGGTAAATATTTTACAGTTTACAGTAACCTGTCTTCGGTAAGCGTATCGAAAGACCAAAAAGTGACCGGAGGCCAGATGTTGGGCCGTGCCGCTGTTAACGACGACGGTAACGGTGAAATTGAATTCCTGCTGATGCAGGAGAACAGGAACCTTGACCCCGAAAAATGGATCCGGGGGAAATAAGTTGACAAGTTAAAACGTTGATAAGTCCGGAAGAGTTATAATGGAATGGACCTCTTCCGGGCTTTTTCTTTTTTGATCAGGTTTCAATTTTAAAATCTACCCCTATGTTAAAGTGGATGGCCACCAGTTTTTTGACACTGGTAATTACCGTTGCCCTGCATGCCCAGCAACCGGCTGGCGAAGACCTGAAACAACAACAGGCTGCGCTACAGCGTGAGATAGACGAACTCAATAATTCGCTCAAAGACCAGAAGAAACATACCCGTGTAAGTATACGGCAACTGGAGCTGGTAAAACAGAAATTACGGCTTCGGGAGAAGGCCATCAAAAATATCAACAGGCAGGTAAGCATCCTCGAGGGGAATATTGGTAAGTCGAAAAACGGCATCGACAGTTTAAAAGACCGGCTCGATACCCTGAAGGTTCAGTATGCCCGCAATATCGTATACGCTTACAAACTCCGCAACAATTACGGTTTCCTCAACTTTATATTCTCTGCAACATCTTTTACCGATGCATTCCGCCGCGCGCAGTATTTTCGGGCCTATCACCGGTATTGCGAAGACCAGGTGGAAGCCATAAAGAACACGCAAAAACTGCTGGCCGGAAAGATCACCGGGTTTGAACTGGCCCGCAGGGAAAAAGATGCCGTGATGCAAAAACAGGAATTGCAACTGGAAGTGCTGGAAGAGGAGAAGAAAGCAAAAAAAGCCATTGTAAAAGACCTTAAAACAAGGGAAAAGGAAATTGCCAGAGAGCTTAACGCAAAAAAGAGCGCCTATAAAAAAGTAATGTCGGCTATTACGAATACCATCGGTGGTATGTATGTCGCCGACACGAAACTCAGCGGAGCTGCTGCAAACAATACCACTGCAAAAAAAGAAGTAAAGAAACTGGAGCTTACCCCCGATGGTAAACGCATTAGCGGAAGTTTTGAGGATAATAAAGGCCAACTGCCCTGGCCGGTTGAAAAAGCATCTATCAAAACCCGTTTTGGCCGAAGCCAGCTGGGACCGGTTATTATCAACAATCCCGGTTTAACGATAGAAACGGAACCTAACGCTGCTGTTAAGGCCATCTTTGAAGGTGAAGTGGTACGAATATTCGATATTGAAGGCGCCTGGAGTGTGATCGTTCGCCATGGTAAATACTTTAGCGTGTACAGCAACCTGCAATCGGTAAGCGTTTCAAGAACTCAAAAAATTGTTGCCGGCCAAACCGTAGGTGTAGCGGTTAAAAATGGCGAAGGCAACGGCGAAATTGATTTTATAATTACGCAGGAGACTAAAAACCTGGATCCCGAAAAATGGCTTAGGAAGAAATAGCAGTTGTGCCACACTTTCAAAGGGTGGCACAACTATAAGTTTAAACCCTGCTGTTAATATCCTGTAAGAACCGGTTGTACAATGCTTCGTACCGCGGCACTATGGTATCTATATCGTATAAACGCGCATGAGCAGCTGCTTTTGTTTTGAACTTTTGCAGTTTGCTTTCATCAGATAACAGCTCAATCGCCCGGCGGCTCATGGTTTCCACATCGCCCACATCGGCCAGGTAGCCTGTTTCGCCATCTATATTTACTTCGGGTAAACCACCCGCGTTACTCGAAATAACCGGTACGCCGGCAGCCATGGCTTCCAGTGCCGCCAAGCCGAAACTTTCATAATCTGATGGCAGAATGAAAAGATCGGAGATCGCCAGCACTTCTTCAATTTGTTCCTGGCGGCCTACAAAACGGGTTTCATCGTATATGCCCAGCTCACGTGCTAAACTTTCAGCAGCGGGGCGCTCGGGTCCATCACCCACAAACAACAGTTTGCTGGGCACATTCTTATTGATTTCGGCAAAAATGCGCACCACATCGGTAACCCTTTTCAGTTTACGGAAGTTCGACGCATGCAGCACCACTTTTTCATTATGCGGCGCAATTACGCGGCGAAAGGCATCGATGGGTTTTTTACGAAAACGCTTTACATCAACGAAGTTCTGAATGACCTTAATTTCTTTTTCGATCTTGAAATTGCGATAGGTTTCAGCAGCGAGATTTTGCGATACCGCGGTAATGGCATCGCTTTCATTGATTGAAAAGGCAACAACGGGAGCAAATGTTTTATCACGGCCCACCAGGGTGATATCGGTTCCGTGCAGGGTAGTGATCACCGGAATGATCTTGCCCTGTTTTTCAAGGATCTTTTTGGCCATGTATGCTGCCGACGCATGGGGGATAGCATAATGTACATGCAACAGGTCGATATTGTTATTTACAATAACGTCAACCATGGTGCTTGATAAGGCCGTTTCATAAGGCGGATAATCGAACAAGGGATAGGTAGGCACCCGTACCTCATGATAAAATATGTTGGCATTGAACTCACTCAACCTTACCGGTTGCTGGTACGTAATAAAATGTACCTGGTGTCCCTTATCAGCCAGCGCCTTTCCCAATTCCGTTGCTAATACGCCACTACCACCAAACGTTGGATAGCAAACAATTCCAATACGCATACTGCGATCTATATTAAGAGTGTGAAGGTAACTTAAAACAGGCAATTATGTCCAGGGGATCATTTTGCCTATTTTAGCGTAAAATAACGCACATGAGATTGAAATTGTTTACGCTATTGTTAACAATTGTTCCACTTATTGGCCTTGCGCGGCAGGAAGATTCGTTGAAAATACGCGCAATTGCCAACGAAATACTGCTTCATGGCCAGGCATACGAAAATTTACGCATTCTTACCAAAAAGGTAGGCGGCAGGCTTACCGGTTCACCACAAACCTATAAAGCCGAGGCCTGGGGCCAGAAGGCCCTGCAACAGGCCGGGGCCGGCCGGGTTATTTCCCAGTCATGTCTTGTTCCGCATTGGATACGTGGCGGAAAAGATGAAGCATGGATAGCAGCCCCCGGCAAAAAAAATCAACCGCTCGATATCCTGGCGTTGGGCAACACTGTGGGTACGGGGCCAAAAGGTATTCAGGCCCCGGTTGTACTGGTGAATTCATTTGAAGAGCTGGAGCAAAAGAAAGCCGGCCTGAAAGGGAAGATCGTTTTCTATAATTATAAGTTCAATGCCACCTATGTAAGAACTTTTGAAGCTTACCGCGATGCGGTAGGTTACCGCGGTTCAGGGCCCAGCCAGGCCGCCCGTTATGGCGCGGTGGCTGTGCTGATCCGGTCAATGAGCCATGCGGCCGACAACCATCCGCATACCGGTAGTACCCGTTACAACGATTCTTTTCCCAAAATACCTGCTGCCGCGATGGGCCTGCGGGATGCTGACCGGCTGGCGGCATTACTGGAAAAGGAACCGGTAAACGTATTTTTGAGAACGAATGGAAAAATGCTGCCCGATACCGTTGCGCATAATATTATCGGTGAAATAACCGGCAGTGAATTTCCCGATGAGATCATCACCGTTGGCGGCCACCTCGATTCGTGGGACCCGGCCGAAGGCGCGCATGATGATGGGAGTGGATGCGTTCAATCGATAGAAATAATACGTGCTTTTAAAGCCATCGGGTATAAACCGAAACGCACCATCAGGGTGGTATTGTTTGCCAATGAGGAGAACGGGTTGCGTGGCGGCAGCCGCTATGCGGAGGAAGCCCGTATAAAAAAGGAGAAACACATCTTTGCCCTTGAAAGCGATGCCGGTGGCTTTACCCCGCGTGGCTTTGGATTTACCATGTCGCCCGTACTGTTGGAAAAAGTACAGGGCTGGCTGCCTTTGCTTAAACCTTACGGTATCTGTGAACTGGAGCAGGGCGGCGGCGGTTCCGATATTGGCCCGCTGTACCGCGAACTGGGAACGCCCCTGGCAGGTTTGCTTCCCGATTCACAACGGTATTTCGATATTCATCATGCCCGCAGTGATGTGTTTGAAGCGGTAAATAAACGCGAACTGGAACTGGGTGCTGTTTCTATGGCGGCATTAATATATCTTGTGGATAAATACGGGTTATAAAACGCTTAAGGCTTAACGCTAAACGCCGAACGCCCGCCTCCGAATTTCGGGTTCTCTGAGTTTATTCGGAAAGTGCCCATTGCGGCCGTTGCGTTCAACGTTTTGCGTTCAGCAAATTCATTATATGCGAAAGATTTTTTTGATAGTGCTGGTGGTCGTTCTGTCTGCCGTAGGCATCTTCCTCTACTGGAGATATTTTTATGTTTTTGGCGAAGGGGTGAAGTCGGGCCATTTGAATTATGTTGTGCTGAAGGGCGACATCTTCAAAACCTATGAAGGCAAGCTGATACAGGAAGGTATAAGGTCAAGAACGGCCGGAAGCATACAGTCGTATGAATTTGAATTCTCCGTTGTAAATAAAAGCATCGCCGAAAAGCTGATGGCCAACAGCGGCAAGTGGTTCGATCTGCATTATCGCGAATTCCATAACGTAGTGCCCTGGCGCGGTAATACCACTTATATAGTTGATAGTATTCTTTCGATGCGGGATGCCAGATAGTTAGTTTATAGTTTATGGTTTTTAGTTTATAGTTCTTCCTGTTCAACCTTCCTGCAAAACTTAAAAACCCTGATTGCAGGGAAGAATATAGCGGCAGGGTGTTGTAAACCAGTGTGAGAACCGGATTAATAGGAAACAATAAACGATAAACAATAAACCATAAACCTTTCAGTTCGCCAGCAAGCAAAATATTGTAGGTCGCTTGTGCAAATCCGGAAGCTTTTTTTTCCATTCTCCCAACGTTTTCGTTTGAATGAATTCGGTAGGCGCGGTAAGATCAGTGGCAATGCAGAGTCTGGTAGTGGGTCTGCCGGTCTTCACAAGCGTTTCGAGTAACTGATTGTTCCGGTAAGGCGTTTCAATAAATAGCTGCGTACAGTTCTTCTTTGCCGATTCTGCTTCGAGGTCTTTTATGGTTTTGGTGCGTTCTGCAGTGTCGATGGGCAAATAACCAACAAATTGAAATTGTTGTCCGTTCATGCCGCTGGCCATCAATGCCAGCAGAATACTGCTGGGGCCAACCAGGGGTTTTATAGTGGCGCCGGCGGCATGCGCCGCATCGGTCAGCATCTGGCCGGGGTCGGCAACGCCCGGGCATCCCGCTTCGCTGATAATTCCAATGGTTTTATTCTCCTTTACATGTTTATAGAAGGCATTGAGCGTAGCCATGTTATTGGTCTTGTCGATAAGCACCCAGGTATAGTTATCGATCACCATTTCTTTCCATATGCTTTTTAAGTAACGCCGGGCCGTACGTTCATTCTCTACAAAAAATACCTGGCACTGGCCAACCGCATCGCGTACATAGGCGGGTATGGTTGCCGTAGCCCCTTCAGATAAAACGGAAGGAATGAGATATATTATACTTGTTGAGGTCAATTTCAAAATTCCTGGTTATTGAATTTATGAGTTGTTCAGTTATTTGGTTATTCAGTTATTCAGTAGCTGGCAAACTTATGAACTCAATAACTGAACAACTGAAACTTATTCCACTCCAACTTTATCGTCACGATGATACAGGCTGATAGTAGCTGCCACTACAGCGTACGCGGGCGCCAGCACCCAGCCTGCAAATGGAATCAAATGCATCAGGTAAAACACCATGCCGTTCCCAATGGCCAGTCCCTTGTGTTTGCCTATGAACTGAATACTTTCCGAAGGCGACAATTTGTGCCGTTCGCAACTGTAATCGAGCATCGAAAAGCCATAGTAATAACATTCAACCAGCAGCGTGGTTACGGGCACTACCCAGCCAACAATGGGAATAAATGAAAGTATCAGCAGCGAAATAGTGTATACCGATTGCCAGAGCGTATTGCGCAGGGCCAGTTTTATGCCGCGCAAAATGTCGGCCATCAGCTGTTTGAAGCTGAACGGAAAATCTTTTCCCTCCATAATAGATTCTGTTTTTTCGCTGAGGTAAGCGAAAACAGGTGAACCTATAATAAGGAAGATATATTTGAACAGGGAAAAATAGAACAACATCATGATGAGCCGCACCATAATTTCACCCATCAGGAATATAAAGCTTAGCATAGGGCTGCGTTGCTGGTGAAGCCAGCGATCGATACCCAGCCAATGGTTAAAAGATGAAACGAACTGGTTCGAGGAGATCCAGAAAAAATACATGCCCGCTAAGAACAGGAGGGTATAAATGATACCCGGCACTATGATCCATTTCCAAAGCCGGTGCTCCCTGATAAAACGATGCGCCCTGGCATATGACTGAATGGCTGTAACGATTTCTTTCAGCAAGTTTTATAAATTTGATTTTTC
>CBIHPC010000329.1:0-6436 GCA_966211305.1 uncultured Niastella sp. | reverse complement strand
GGGGCTGACCAAAAAGGTCAGCCCCGCAAAAAAATGAAAAATATATGGCTCGCTCAGGCGGGCTATATATTTTTTAAAGGAGCATGAAATTTAGTTGGGATATTAGCCGCAGTAGGTTCTATGGTAATGGAATGTCAGATTTTGGAGCCCATTTTCTTTTTTAGGCTGCTTTTTTGAGTCCTTTGAGGTAAACTTTCTTCAGGTTATGAGCCATGGCTACCAGGGTGATTTCTGTTTTCACCTTTTTTAAGCCTCGTAAGTGGAAGCGCCGGAAGCCCATGTTATGTTTGATGTCGCCAAAACAACTTTCTATCTCAATACTGCGCTGCTTTTTTAACTGCTGCCCCAGTTCTGTATGAAGATTTTCCCTGGCCTGCTGCTTATAGGCTTCCAACTTCTCATTTATTTCTATCTTACGGTTATGTCCCTTCGTAGATTTGCAACACTGTTGATAAAATGGACAACCAGAACAATCACTGCACTCATATTCCTTTAATACAGATTTATATCCGGTTCGCTTATGTGTTTGCTGATGTTTGCCTTTAAAAATAAGTCGTAAACCATTAGGACACTCATATGTATCCGTTAGTTGATCGTAAGGGAAGTTCTCTTTGAGAAAGGCATTTTGCTGGTATTTTTTTGTCTGTTCATTATGATAGTTCGGGAACTTCAGATAGTTCTCTATCTCATTTGTTTGCAAAAGCTCATAGTTCTGCTCTGTTCCAAATATGCTGTCTGCTATAATCCTGTCGGGTTTATAGGGCTGTTGCTGTTTTATTTGCTGTAAGTGATCTTCAAAACAAACGCCATCATTGGTAGACTGGTGAACACTAACACCGGTAATAAATTGCTCTTCACTTCCAGCCAGCACATTGTAGGCAGGTAGTACTTCTACTTTATTTTTCATCATCATTGCACTGGCATCGGGGTCTGTTTTATTATAGCCACTACGCTTGCCGGCTTTTACTATCTGATTGCTATACTTTTCAATCTTATGCTCCGCCTCCTTTAGCTTGTTTTTCAGGGTTATTGCCTTGCGTCGTTTGCTTTTAGTGGCTGCTGTACGGATCGTATCATTTAATTCAGACACCTTGTCTGCGATAGCTTCCCGCGTGATATGGGATGTATTGCCATGCTCTTCCAGATCTGAATTACCGTAGGTATTATCTTCCTGCCTGTTGAGCTCATCGATTTGCTTAAACAACTCCCGACATTTTTCTACGCTCTTTACCCCATAGCGCTCCGCATTCTTTTTCCATACCATCTTGTGCTGATTGGCATCGGCCCGCAAGGTCGTACCATCACAAAAATAATGCTCCAGCTTAATGTAGTTATGAGCCACCAGAAACTCCAACATCTCTTTGAACAGGGCTTCTATTACATCTTTGGCCTTGCTGCTGCGAAAGTTGTTAATCGTACGAAAATCCGGTCGACTCATCCCGCTGAGCCACATAAAATGGATGTCCTGGCATAATGCCTGCGCTATTTTACGACCTGTGTAAATTTTGACACTATAGGCATACAACAATACTTTTAACAGCATCCGGGGATGATAAGCGCTGGCGCCACCTCCTTCATATAGATTGATCAAATCGCTGATATCCATTGCTTCTACCACCTCGTTTACGACCCGTACCAGGTGTTTTTCGCTTATTAGCTCAGTGAGTGAGGGTGGTAATAATAAAGTTTGTTGCTGATGGTATTGTTTGAATACTACGGAAGTTTTTACTTTTGCCATGTAATTTTTCGTGTGGTAACTTAAAATTACACTTCAGCCCTTTTTCTTCCAAAAGAAAAGGGCTGACCTTTTTGGTCAGCCCCACCTGTTTTCAGGCATATTCAACAATTCCTACCCTTCTTTGTTGTAGTGTTAACATTAATTACTTACCTCACCGAATGAATATTAATGCTTAAATTGGGTAAGGCCACGAAAAACGTATGCCGTGCCCCGATGAAGTTAGGGGGGTATTTGGGCGGCTCAGGCGAACCGTGGCACGCCTATTCCACAAACAAAACAAGTAACCAGTGATAGGACACCATTTTACCAAATTCGATCCCCGTCAACAGGGCAAATCGAAATTCGAACAGTTGCTTGATGTTTTCATGCAACTGCTTACCTATACCAATGGCGATGTGAGCGAAGCACTGAACAGGATGTACCAGCTCGACAAAGAATATGAGCTTACGAACAACGAATATGGCATGGGCGATTTTATTGAAGAGTTGAAAGAGAAGGGATACATTCAGGAGAACCAGATCAGCGGTGAAATAAAGATCACCTCCAAAACCGAACAGGGCATTCGCAAACGTTCGCTGGAAGAGATCTTCGGCAAGCTGAAGAAAACAAAACAGGGCGATCACCATACCTTTAAACCCGGTTCGGGCGATGAAGTAAATCCCGAAACCAGGCCGTTCCAGTTTGGCGATACGCTTGAACAGATCGATTTCACCACCTCCATCCTCAATGCGCAGATCAATCATGGTATCGAAAGCTTCAATATGCAGGAGGACGACCTCGCCATTCGCGAAACCGATTTCAAATCGCAAACGTCTACCGTACTGATGATCGATATTTCCCATTCGATGATCCTGTATGGTGAAGACCGGATAACACCGGCGAAAAAAGTAGCGATGGCGCTCAGCGAACTCATCACTACAAAATACCCCAAAGACACCCTCGACATCGTTGTGTTTGGCAATGACGCCTGGCCGGTGGAAATAAAAGACCTCCCCTATTTACAGGTAGGCCCATACCATACCAATACCGTAGCCGGCCTGGAAATGGCCATGGATATTTTGCGCCGCCGCAAAAATCCCAACAAACAGATCTTTATGATCACCGATGGGAAACCGACCTGTTTGAAAATAGGCAAACGGTATTACAAGAACAGTTTCGGGCTCGACAGGCGCATCACCAACCGTTGTTTGAACCTGGCCGCACAATGCAAAAAATTAAAAGTGCCTATAACCACTTTTATGATCGCCACCGATCCGTATTTGCAGCGGTTTGTACAGGAGTTCACCGAAACCAACAGCGGCAAAGCCTTCTTTGCCTCGCTCGACCGGTTGGGCGCCTTCATATTCCGCGATTTTGAAAATGGAAAAAGAAAAACAGTATACTGAAATACAACTAACAAACATCAGACAGCTTACGAAAAGAAAAAACATGAGTATACCAAAAATAAAGACCCTCGGTGAACTAAAGAAAAGCGGCTATAAACCACAGTCAGTAAAAGACGAGATCAGAAAAAACCTTATCTGCAAATTACAAAAGCACGAAAGCACCTTCAGCGGTATTATAGGTTATGAAGAAACGGTAATTCCCGATGTGGAAAGAGCACTGCTTTCCCGTCATAATATATTGTTCCTCGGTTTGCGCGGACAGGCAAAAACCCGTATGGCCCGGCAAATGATCGAACTGCTCGATGAATATGTGCCGGTTATTGAAGGCAGTGAGATAAACGACGATCCGTTAAATCCGATTTCGCGCCATGCCAAAGACCTGATTGCCGAACATGGCGATGCAACGCCCATTCAGTGGATCCATCGCAGCGAACGCTATGGCGAGAAGCTGGCTACCCCCGACGTAAGCGTAGCCGACCTCATTGGCGACATTGACCCCATCAAGGCGGCCAATCTCCGGCTGAACTTTGCCGATGAACGCGTGATCCACTACGGTATTATTCCCCGCAGCAACCGCGGTATTTTTGTTATCAATGAAATTCCCGACCTGCAGGCCCGCATTCAGGTAGCGCTGTTCAATATCCTGGAAGAAGGCGATGTACAGATCCGTGGTTTCAAATTGCGCATGCCGCTCGATATCGTGTTCATATTTACAGCCAACCCCGAAGATTATACCAACCGCGGTTCTATTGTAACGCCGTTGAAAGACCGTATCGAAAGCCAGATCCTGACGCACTATCCAAAAACCATCGATACCGCGCTTACCATCACCGAGCAGGAAGCCGACATTCTGCAGGAACAAAAAAACAAGGTGCAACTGAGCGACATGGTAAAACGCCTGATAGAACAGATCTCTTTCGAGGCGCGCGCCAGCGAACTGGTAGATAAAAAAAGCGGTGTATCGGCCCGTTTGAGTATCTCGGCTTTTGAAAATGCAGTCAGCTCGGCCGAACGCCGGGCGCTGATCAACAAAGAAAACAATACACAGGTATGGATCAGCGACCTCATCGGCCTTATACCATCCATTACCGGAAAAATAGAACTGGTATATGAAGGCGAACAGGAAGGCCCGTACCAGGTGGCCATGAACCTGCTCGATAAAGCCATTCGCTCGCAGTTCGTTCAGTATTTCCCAAATCCCGAAACGCTGAAGAAAAAACGCAACCAGCAGGCGGCAGAAGAAAACCCGTATCGCAGTATTTCATCGTGGTTCGATAAAGGCAATTCACTCAACCTGCTTTTCCATACTAAAGATGAAGATAAAGTACAGCAATTGTACAAGGTAGACGGACTGCATGCACTGGTGAAAAAGTATTTTAAACAGGCCAATGAAAAAGAAGCCGCGTTGTTGATGGAGTTTGTGCTGCACGGACTGGCCTCCTTCTCCATGATCAGCAAAAAGATCCTGGAAAGCCGTATCGAGTTCAAGGACCTTATGGGTTCCATGCTCGGCAACACCACTTCTTTTAGCGACGAGGAGCTGGAAAGCGACGACTTTAATTAATAGCGAATATTGAATGCGCAATACAAAATGCTGAAGTAAAAACCGGTAACCGGGCATTATAGCAGGATACTACAAATAAATTCAACACATGGCGATACACACCACTGCCGTAACCATCGATGCGCCAGCCGCCAAAGTATTTGAAGCGCTCACGCAACCTGCGCTGGTTCAACAATGGCAATTTGGTAAAACGGTACAATCAAACTGGCAGCCGGGACAAGCTATTAAATTTATTGCAGCATACGAAGGCAGGGTGCTGGAGCAATGGGGAACCATACTGGACATACGCACCAACGAATGGCTGAAGTATAATTTATTCACCCCGGCGCCAGGTATTGAAGACAAACGGGAGAACTACAATATTACGAGCTATATACTCACAAACGATAACGGCCAAACCAGGGTTGAACTAATTCAGGAAGACAACCGGCCATTTGGCTTTGCACCGGCCACATTGAAGCCAATACTGGTGGCGTTGAAGAAGGTGGTGGAAAGTAATATTCGCTAAATATTTGGAAACGTAGGATACTAAAAAAGCACACTTGAGTAAACAAGTGTGCTTTAAAATTATTTCACCCCAATTTCCCCCTACACCACATTCACTTCCCGCTCCAGCTGCACACCAAACTTCGCGTACACGCTTTTCATGACGTCTTCGCTCAGGTCATAAATTTCCTGGCCGGTGGCATTGCCATAATTTACCAGTACAAGCGCCTGCTTTTCGTGCACCCCGGCATCGCCACGGCGATAACCTTTCCAGCCGCTTTGTTCTATCAGCCAGCCGGCCGCTATCTTCACCGTTCCATCGGCGTTGGGATAACCAACTATATTCGGGTATTGTGTTTTTAACTGCGTATATACATCCGCTGCAACCGAAGGATTCTTGAAAAAGCTTCCTGCATTACCGATCTTTGCCGGATCGGGGAGTTTGGAACTACGGATATTGATCACCGCCTGCGACACCGCCTGGATGCTTAACTGCTGCACCCCCATGCGCTCCAGTTCCTGTTCAATAGCGCCATAGCTGGTATTGAACTTAGGTACTTTGTTCAGCCGGTAGGTGACATTCAAAATAACATACTGGTTACGGTACTTTCCCTTGAACACACTTTCACGGTAACCAAACGCACAATCGCCGGCGTTGAATACATGCACCTCCCGGTCGTTAAGATGAAACGCCTCCAGTTCCTCAAAAACCTCTTTTATTTCCACCCCATAAGCGCCTATGTTCTGCATGGGACTGGCGCCTACACAACCGGGGATCAGCGACAGGTTCTCTACCCCGGCCCAGTTCTGTTGCAGGCAAAACTGAACAAAGCCATGCCAGTTCTCCCCGGCGCCGGCCCTTACATAAACATGACCGGCATCTTCCCGCACAACCGTTAAACCCGGAATTTCGTTTTTCAGCACCAGGCCGCTCACATGATCTTTAAACAGCATATTGCTGCCGCCGCCTAAAATGAGCGGATCTTTTCCCGGAATGGGATTGTTTTCGATCAATATCTTTAATTCTTCAATTGAAGTAAAGGTGGCAAACAGCCTTGCTATAGCGTCAATACCCAGTGTGTTGTATTGCCGGAGCGGAATATTTTGTTGAATTTGCGTCATCAGCAGGGCAAAATAACAAATTATGCATCGAAAAACCGCCGTTGTATTGGGCGCTACCGGATTAATTGGTCGGCACCTGGTACAGGAACTGTTAGAAAATGAATTTTTCAGCAAGGTTAGAATATTGACACGCAGACCCAT
>CBIHPC010000328.1:0-6437 GCA_966211305.1 uncultured Niastella sp. | reverse complement strand
ACATTGAACTCAACCACTGCCGCTTTCAACATACCCTGGTTGGTTAGTACAATATTACCCAGCCCGGTTGTTGATAATGTTACCAGCCGGGCAGCCGGTGTACCCGAAGGTGTTACGCCGCCTTGTGGTGATATCAGCGCCCACGTGGCTCCATTGTAAACGCCTGCATCCATCACAGCACCTGTCACACATGCAGGATTGGCATCGGCATCTGCATACTGCAGCATAATATCTACAGGCGCTGCAGGAGTAATGGTTGTGGTTACGTTCCAGGTACGGTTGATGGCTTTATTGTTATCGATCACGCCGGCGATCAGCCCTGCTTTCACCCGTACCACGTAGGTCATTCCCTGGCCGTTGCCAATGATAACCGGGTTATAGTTGCCGGCAGCATGGCCAACCGGAACAGTAACCGTATTGTCTACATACACAGCAATGGCCGAGCCGTTTCCATTTGTTATGATATGGCTGCCCGAACTTCCACCGGTAACGTTTCGCAACGAAAGATCGTAAGCGTCGAGTGTCATATTTCCGTTTGTAAAAGTAATCATATTACCTGCGTATATATTTCCCTTCAGTGTAACGCCGCCTGTACCGTCCATGAGCACACTACCAACAGTCATGGCTGCTACATTTTGGTTTATTGCGCCCCTGAAGGCTATGGAACCTGCACCTGCATTGAATGTGCCGTTGTTTACAAAATTGCCATACAGGTTCAATGTGCCGTTTGGATCGATGGTCAACGTGGCACCGGCGCCGATTGTAACGTTATTTGCATTGGCTAAAGCGCTGATCACCGGACTAAATGGCGTACCGGCATTGATGGTCACATTGGTGGTTGACACCGGCACACCACCGCACCAGTTGGCTGCCGTATTCCAGTCACTGCTCACCTGTCCCACCCAGTTATTGGATGATTGAACCGATAAACTGGCCACACCGGACACTACAATACCGCAGGGATTGGTGATCACCACATCGTACTGGCCGGCATCTGTTGCTACAGCATTTAAAATAGAATAAGTATCGTTGGTAGCATTTGTGATATTAACGCCATTTTTTCTCCATTGATAAGTAAGCCCCGAACCGGTTGCGCCAATACTGAATGCCATCGGGCTGCCCATACATACACCCTGGTTTTGCGGCTGGGTAACAATGGCAATTCTGTCATTGACCCTGGCCTCAACCGGCGTACGCGCCGTTGAACAACTACCCGCAACGGCCATGACATAATACGTGGTCGTATCTGAGATCGAAGGCGTGGTAAACGATGAACCAACTCCTACAGGGGTTGTTGAAGTAGCATCGGCATACCAGTACAGCGTTGAACCTGCCGAACCGGATGCCTGCAGATTAACCATACCCGGGTTACAACGGGCGCCTGCCGTTGTGCCGGTGACGGCCGGACTGTTTATGATCACTTTCACGGCCGGCGTGAACAACGTATCGGTTACGCAGGCAGCCGCAAGGCGATAATATAATGTTTGCGTTGCTGCAGGTGTCGTAAATGGCGTTGTGGTAGCGTTGGTAATATTCGTATAAGTAGTCGAATCGGTACTTTGTTGCCATTGAATATCAGAGAAGCCATTACCACCGGTCATGGTCAGTACCGGCGCGCCATTAAAGCAATAGCTGGTTTGTGATGCGCTGATGGCGCCCAATACCAGTGCAACACGGGTGCGGGTAACTGTTGACATAGCGTCGTTCGACACTTTCACATCGCCCGTTACGATTGTTTTGGCGTCAAAAATATAAATACCTGCGGCGCTCATATTCACCGAGTCGGCAGTACCGTTCAGTTCAACATCCATCGTAGCGCCTGCGGCCAGCGTACCTGTATTTATGGTAGTATTGACAGTTGCCGTAGTTGCTCCTGAAACGTTTACGGTAAGGGTAACAGGGTTGGCGGCAAAATCGATGGCTACAGAACTGTTATTTCTCACTTTGATCTTCACGGCTTCTTTTCCATAACATCCCTTACCGGTTATGGGAGATTCAAGCGAAACCGCCTGCATATCGATACCGTTCGATTGCGTGAACTCATCGGCGCCCACATCAGGCGTCAACGGGTCCCTCGCTTCGCCCTCGATATCATCTGTAACCAGTGGTACCGGGTCTCCCGCCCCGTTGGCCGGCGAGAATACCGATGTGGTGATATGCAGATCGACAGTAGCGGCGGAGCCTGTAGCATCTATAAACAACGGATCAGTTGCCTGGCTGGTGGTATCACCCCCAATATTCCAACCGCTGGTATATGCTGTGGCAAACACAATCCCGGCAGTATTGGTCGAAACGAAATTCCCGCCGGTTCCGCCATAGCCATAAATATTATGCTCGAATGTGAACCCGGCCAAACCATTTACCCAAATGGCATTGTGTACGCCACCGGTTGTTGCATTCGACCGGTTATTGATAAAGATGTTGTTGCGCACATTATCGCTTCCCGTTACGGTTTCTTTACGAATGGCAGACGTGTTCCTCGCTGTAGTTCCCACCCCGGTTCCGCCAATGTAAACACTGTTGTTAAGAATATTGCTGTTGAGCCCTGAGCCCTTCATGATACCGTCGATGCGTATTGCATTGGTAAGCGAAGTGCCATCGGGGCGTATACCCAAACGTACCATGTTATTATAAACATCCGCCCTACCCTGGTTAAGCTCTATACCCCGCATGTTAGCATTGGTATTGGCCGTTGTAAGATCAAAACTGTGCACCGTATTTTTTGAAATGGTGTTGGTAATGGCATCTGAATTGTTGCCCCAGAAGAAAATACCCTCAATATATACACCGGCAGTGGCCGCACCTGAAACCAGGCTATGAACGGTATTGCCGGAAACTGTTACGGGGTTTGCAGTGGTAGAACCCATGTAAATACCCAGTACAGCGGAGCTGCCGCTGCCAAACGCATAACCCGAAGCGCTATACAAATTGCGCACGGTGTTACCCGACACTGTTGAAACTATAGATGCCGTCGACCCGATATTGATACCGGCTGTTTGACAACCATTGAGTGTTGAGGTAGAATTATTGGTGAGGTTGGCAATGGTATTGTTCGTAATGGCGAACGTACCTGCCCCTGAAGGAATATTGATTCCTCTTACATAAATGCTGTTAGTTGTGCTTACTGCATTGATGCTGTTAGCAGTGGTTAAACTACCTATCAGGTTGCCATCGATGTTCACCGTTCCCGCCTGGTTATCGTAGATGCCCGAGAAATTATTACCGGCATTGGAAAGTGTAATACCGCCGGCAATATTCTGCCGCAGGTTGATCACTGAATTGGCGCCGCCCGCGTTCGAGATAAAATAAGGAATGGTATGAGAACCGCTTCCGGCCGCAATAGTAATGGCGCCGGTTCCGGTAGCCGAACCCACCATATTACCGGTAATCGTTCCTATGTTCACATTACCGTTTGAACCGGTAACCGCTACGCCATGGAACACATCATTTGCCGTAGTAACGGTACTGGTGATGGCAATATTGGTAATAGTATTTCCCTGCACCGAACTTGGCATTACGGGGAAGCCATCGGCCACCTCCAGCCGGATACCATCGAAATAGTTAGCCAGCGCCGTTAACGAATAAGGCGTTCCGGCGCAGGCTGGCGCAGAACCGCCGATATAGTTATCAGTAATGGTAAATCCATTGCCTGTGCTGCCGGCATTACGGTTCGATGAGATCCAGATAACGCGGTTAAACCCTGCCGTTGTATAGGTACGCGTTGTTGTCTGGAAGAAACTGTTACCGCTGATCACCCAGCCACTCACCCCCTGCGTCAGTTCTATACCGGCTGAATTATTATTAGCCAGGAAGAAATCATAGATGTTACAATTGGAGATCGTGTCATTGTCATTGAAGTTGCTGTTCGCCCCCGTATTATTGGCGCCCAGTGCATACACCCCTATCGATGGGATGGAAACACCGGTACCGCTTGAGTGAATATTACAATGATCGATCGTATTATTATCGTTACCATTTGCACCATTGTTGCCGAAGAAAACGACACCGGCCATAGTTGTGGGTTGTGTACCGCCGATGGCGTTCATCCCCTGCAGATCGCAATATTTTACGTTATTGCGGGAGGCCTCGTTATCGAAACGGATCGCTGATCCGATAGCGCTGGTATTTACGATATTAAGATTGGTTGTGTTCAAACTGCCGGCTGCTGTAACAGTAATTCCTGTTCCCACACCACCCGGCCTGCCATCGATGGTTACATAAGTACCACCGCTGAAGTCGATCGTAGGCACAGGCAGTGAGGTAGTGATCACCAGGCCATTTGCATTGGCCGCCGGACGAATGAGCACGGTGTTGGCCGGACTAAAACATGCATTGGAGCCAATAGTGATCGGGAACGTTTCACCGGTGCTTACATAATTGCTTTGCAGCTCCAGCGTAACCGCACCGCTGATACCGCCATTCAAAGAAGCCAGGGCTGCGGTCAGCGTGGGGAAATCAGCGCCGGGCCCAACAGTGATCAGGCCGCCCGGGCCGCTACAACCATTGGTTGTTTTTGTAGCGGTGATACCAGTGCTGTATTTCATTGCGCTCACACAGGCATTATTATATGCGTATACATAATAATCATACCTTGTGCTGGCAAGCAAACCGGTATTGGCAAAATTCAACGAGGCGCCGGAAGCAACTATAGTTCCGGTTCCCAGTAAACTTCCTACAGGATAGGCAATGCCGTCCACAGGAGTTGCCGGTGTAGCACCGGCCGGGTATCGTACTACCAAATATCCGTTGGCGCCGCCGGCAGAAGCGGTAAACGAACCATCTATCTGGGTAGCTGAAATAGTGGTGAGCACCAGTGCAGAGGGCGCATCGGGTGTTGTACAGGTGGCAGCAGCTGCCACAAAATTACCAGCATCGGCGCCGATATCTACCGGTGTTAATCCGCCGCGGGTTTCATTGTCGTAATCGTCAGATATTGACGCTATGGCCGTACCCGTACCCTCGGCCACTGAAGCGCCGCTGGTATTGATATGCAGATTAACAGCCTGCAGGTTGCCATTGGGGTTAATGAAATTCGGATCACCGGTCACACTGTTCACATCGCCGCTGATCCAACCACCGATGGGTCCGCCGCCATTGATGTAATTACTGATCTCTACAGTTCCGCCATATGCGAACTTACCACCTGTGCCACTATACTGGTAAACGTTATAATCAACGCTTGCTCCGGTATTGGCGCCGGCGAAATAAATGCTGTAATGTTTGCCGCCACCGGTTGCGTTCGAACGGTTATTGGCAAAGATATTGTCGCGGATGTCATAGGCGCCTGAAGTGGTAATGCGGGTAAACGCGTATGAGTTGGACGCGCTGGAACCCACACCTGTTCCGCCTATATACACGCTGTTATGGTAAAAACTATTGGCCGCTGTCGTATTACCAACTATACCATTTATAGTGAGCGCCGTGGTGAGTGAAGTACCATCAGGTTTTACGCCGAGGCGGATCATATTGTTGCTGTAAACACCTGCGCCGCTATTGATATGGATACCCGTCAATACAGCGCTGGTATTCGTGGCGCCCGCATCAAAACTATGAATGAAGTTTTTAGCGATCGTATTGGTTACAGCTGCTGTACCGCTCACATACAAACCGGTCACATTTACCGCAGCCACCGTTGTCGTCGCTGACGCCAGCGAATCGATGAGGTTGCCGGTTATAACAATGCCTGCGGCATTCGTACTGCCGCTGCGGATACCAATAATGGCGCTTCCCGTGCCAGTAGCCGTGCTTTGTGTGGCATTGGCCAGGTTGGCAATGATATTATTGGTTATACCGCCGCTTATGTTGGCTGTTGTAGAAGCAATATTGATGCCGATCACCTGCGAAGCAGCAGTACCTGTAGTGGCATAGTTGCTGGTAAGGTTCCTGATGGTATTATTGGCTATGGTAAGCACTGATGCACCGGATGGCACATGAATACCATTTATGTACCTGCCGGTAGTAGTACCGGTATTGGATGCCGTAATATTGGTTATGGTATTATTGCTGAAGTTCCCGGTTATAGCGGTATTGGTGAAAATGCCGGAAAAGTAATTGCCAGCCGCGGTCAGCAATACGTTCCCAATAGTATTATTCCTGATGTTTGCATTGTACGTACCGGTCACATAGATCATATGACTGGCAATGGAACCGGTAGCGTTGATGGTTATTCCGCCATCGGCATGCCCGTTTACGCCCGTGGCAGACCCGATAGTATTACCGGTGAAATTGCCCACTTCTACATTACCACTGCCATTCACAAGGGCAATGGCATGCATGGCATCGGTGCTGGTCGTAGCGGTGCTGGTTGAAAGATTGATATTCGTGATAAGGTTACCCTGTATGGAAGTGGGCGCCTGTGGTGTGGCCGCATCGGCTACTTCGACCCGTATACCTTCAAAATAACCGGTTGTTCCGCCGGCCAGCGTATAAGGCGTACC
>CBIHPC010000327.1:0-6448 GCA_966211305.1 uncultured Niastella sp. | reverse complement strand
CCGGTGCATATTCTGGTAAACAATACCGGCGGCCCGCCGCCCGGTTCGGTGCTCGATGCAACGGTAGAAGCATTTTTACAGGCATTCAATCAGCACCTGATCGTAAACCAGTTGCTGGCACAGGCAGTAATTCCCTCGATGAAACAGGCGGCATACGGCCGTATCATCAATGTGATCTCAACGTCTGTTCGCATTCCCATCACCAACCTGGCGGTATCAGGCACGGTGCGGGGCGCAGTGGCTATGTGGTCGAAGATCCTCGCCAACGAGGTAGGGCAGTTCAATATCACGGTGAACAATATCTTGCCGGGGCTTACCAAAACGCAACGGCTCGACAGCCTGATACAGAACAATGCGGAAAAGCGAAATGTATCAACTGATGTAATTGAACAGGAAATGAAACGTGAAATACCGATGAAACGTTTTGGTGAAGCGACTGAACTGGCTGCAGTAGCTGCATTCCTGGCTTCGCCCGCAGCGTCCTATGTGAACGGCGTAAGTATACCGGTTGATGGTGGAAAGACGGGCGCTTTGTGAGAACGAGAAATGAAGAACGAAAAATGAAAGGAAATACAAATACAAAATGCCGAATATTGAATGTTCAATGTAGAATGCCGAAGTGAAAGGCGGTATTTGTATTTGCTTGCAGCTTATAGCTTGTAGCTTGCGGCTGTATTTTGTATTCACCAACAAAAACTACATGCAATTTCAAAACACGCAGGCATTCGCTCAAATGCTTGACCAGCAAGACGAACTGCGCTCATTCAGAGACCAGTTCATAATGCCCGTTATAGATGGAAAACAACAGATCTATTTTCTGGGCAACTCCCTCGGCCTGCAGCCTAAGCGTACCGCCGGTTACCTGCAACAGGTCCTGAACAAATGGGCCAACTATGGTGTGGAAGGATTTTTTATGGGCGAAGAACCCTGGTTGCAATACCACGATAAGCTTGTACCACCGCTTTCAACGATCGTGGGTGCATTGCCGCATGAAGTGGTGGCAATGAACCAGCTTACGGTAAACCTGCATTTACTGCTGGTGTCTTTTTATCAGCCAACGCAAAAACGCAATAAGATCATTTGTGAAGCCAAAGCGTTTCCCAGCGATCAGTATATGCTCGAAACGCATGTGAAGTATTGCGGTTTCGATCCCAATGAGGTCATCATTGAAGTGGCGCCGCGTGCGGGTGAGCACAATATCAGGCACGAGGATATACTGCAGGCCATTCAGCAGCATAAAGATGAACTGGCCCTGGTAATGTGGGGTGGTTTGAACTATTATACCGGCAAGGTGTTCGATATGGCGGCCATTACAAAGGCCGCACAGGCGGTTGGCGCCAAAGTAGGGTTCGACCTTGCCCATGCTGCCGGCAACATTCCTTTACAACTGCACAAATGGAATGTGGATTTCGCCGCCTGGTGCAGTTACAAATACATGAATTCGGGCCCCGGCGGAATAGGGGGCGCCTATATACATGAACGTTATCATAACGACGATAGCCTGCACCGGTTTGCCGGTTGGTGGGGATACGAAACTGCCACCCGTTTCCTGATGCAGAAAGGGTTTAAAGCCAACCGTTCGGCAGCGGGCTGGCAATTGAGCACCCCTTCCGCGCTTTTATATGCGGCACACCGGGCTGCCCTCGATATTTTCATGGAAGCCGGCATAGACCGGCTGCAAACGAAAAGAAAGTTGTTGAGCAACTGGTTATGGTTCCTGCTCGATGAGCTGAACGGCCTGCAAACGGAACCTGTGGTGGAGTTCATTACACCTCGCACAGAGGCGGAACGGGGAAGCCAGGTATCTATGTTGATGTTACAACAGGGCAAACAGGTTTTTGATGCACTGGCCTGCGCCGGCGTGATAGTAGACTGGCGCGAACCCAATGTAATACGGCTGGCCCCGGTACCATTATACAATACTTTTGAGGAAGTATGGCAATTCACTAATATCTTGCGACAAATTTTACAACTCCAACACGCATGACACGGCAGCAACTGGTTGAACAAATACGCACTAAAAAAAGCTATCTGATAGTAGGCCTCGATACGGACATTACAAAGATCCCGAAGCACCTGTTATCTGCGGCCGATCCTGTCTTTGAATTCAATAAACAGATCATCGATGCTACCAGAGATCATTGTGTAGGGTATAAGATCAACACCGCATTTTATGAAGCCCTCGGTATTCCCGGCTGGGCGGCGATGGAGAAAACAGCCGCTTATATTCCTTCCACCCACTTTAAAATTGCCGATGCCAAACGCGGTGATATTGGAAATACCTCTTCACAATACGCCAAAGCATTTTTTGAAACGCTGGCATTCGATGCTATTACGGTAGCGCCTTACATGGGATCCGATAGCATATTGCCCTTTCTCGATTATAAAGACAAATGGACCATCGTATTGGGACTTACTTCCAATACCGGCGCCCGTGATTTTGAACTGCAAAAAGCAGGCGATGAACTGTTGTATGAAAAAGTATTACGCACAACCGCGCAATGGGGCACAGCCGATCAGTTGATGTTTGTGGTAGGCGCTACGCAGGCTTCAGAATTTACCAACATCCGCGCTATTACCCCAAATCATTTTTACCTGGTGCCGGGAGTAGGGGCGCAGGGCGGAAGTTTAAAAGATATTTCAGAAAAAGCGATGAATAAAGAGGTGGGGCTGTTGGTGAATGCCAGCCGCGCCGTTATTTATGCTTCCGGCGGTGAAGATTTTGCTGTTAAAGCAAAACAAATCGCGGCAGCTTACCAGCAGGAAATGGCCGGGTATCTCAGGTAGTTGCCCGTTCCCGGTTTCCGGGCCTTAAATGGTCAGATGGCTAATAATGGATCGGCATCCTGCAATAAAGGTTCGGGTAACCGGCGGCCGGTAACCGGTAACTGGTATCCGATTCCCCTTATAATTTTTACCGCTAATATTCTCTTCATAAAAGATTTACTTTCACACACTTCGATTTAAAAAATGTGAATTAATTTTTCCCCAACACATAGGGGTGCACACAATTGCAGGCGTTAAAAAGCGTTCTTAGATACTTAAAGACGTAAAGATACCAAAAGCCTTTTCCGTAACTGTTGTAGGTGATTTGAGTTGAATTGCGAAGAAATACTAAGTGAAAGTTCGTATTGCTACTATGTTTCGGTGAAAATGCAGTAAGTATTAAAACGTCATTACCCTAAGTACCCATAAAATCCGTATGCCCCTGTTAGAATGAAAATTCTTGCATGGGTTATGCTGTTGCATGGGAGAACCATTAACCAATGATCGAAATATATCCGGTAGTTGGTTTTTTAAGTTGCAGCAATTTAAAAAATAAATAAAGGTCCGATATCCTATTGAAATTTAAAATCCAATCATCGGCTATGCGAAAAATTTTACGCAAGTGCGTATTTGATAACCGTATTCTGTTTACCCTTTGTTTAGGTTTTCTCTTCCTGGGCGCCAATGCACAGGTATCGGGTACATTTACCATCAACCGGCTGGTGGCAACCGGCGGATCAAATTTCAATTCATTTGCTGCAGCTGTAGCGCATTTATCGGGCGGTGTTAACGGCGCCGTAACCTTTAACGTGGTTGCAGGCAGCGGCCCGTATAATGAGCAGGTGATCATTAACAATATTGCCGGTACCTCGGCTGCGAATACCATTACATTCAACTGTAATGGGGAAACGCTTACTTTCCTTTCTACAAATACCAACCAACGGGCGGGGGTAAAACTGAACAACGCCGATTATGTAACTTTCGATAATCTCGTGGTTGTGCCCCAGGCGGCTACCGCTACCCAGTACGGTTATGGTTTTCATTTGCTTAACGACGCCGATCATAATACAATAAGGAACTGTTTCGTAAACAATATCATCAACTGGGATTATCCCCCTAATAATGAAGGTATTGTTATCAATGGTAACGATGGTTATGCTACCGAGCCCGGAAACAGCAACTGCGATGATAACCTGATACAGCAGAATACCATTGCCGGTGGTTATGATGGCATAACGCTTTCATCACAGCCTGCATCGGGTTCGCCTGTATTTATGAACGGGAACAGGGTAATAGGCAATAGGATTTCCAATGCCCTGTTTATTGGCATTCAGGTTTATTATACCAGCAACACCCTGATCGACGGCAATGAAATAACCGGTGGGCCCGATGCTATTTACGATTCATATGGGATGTACGTGAATATGCTGAATCAGAGTCTTTCCATTACCCGTAACCAGATCCATGGCTTTCATGCCGTTTCGGGAAGCTCCTTAAGCGGCATTTATATTTCTTCGGAAAGCGAAGCGGGAAAGGAATGTCTTATTGCCAACAACCTGATTTACGATCTTCAATGTGATAATGTAATATTTGGTATTGAATCACGTGCAGGTTTTTTCAGTTCTGTTACGGCCACTTACCTTAATATTTATCATAACACCATTTCCATTGATGACCAGGGTGTGCCCGGCGCCGAATCGTATGGGCTTTACCTTGAAGAGGTGACCGATGTGAAGGTGGCAAACAATATCGTTACCGTAACCCGGCCAACGTTCGCGCAGAATTATGGTATTTATATTGAAAGGGTACCGGTAAATTATACCGGCAGAAATAACGTTTTTTATGTGCCTACGGGCTTGTCGCCCAGATGTGCAACCGGTTATTATGATGGTAATTTTTATGAAACAGTTGAAGAGTGGCGCATGAATACCGGTTATGATCTTTATTCATCCAACGCTAACCCCGCCTATGCCAATCTTGCCGGCTTCGACCTAAAGCCAACTGCACAGATACTTGATAACATGGCCATGCCTGCGCTGGGCATTACCGCCGATATTACCGCCGCGGCCCGCGCTGCTGCGCCCGACCCCGGTTGTTATGAATACAATTCGCCGGCCTGTTCAACACCGGTTACGGCAGGTACCATCAGTGTATTGCCCGATTCAATTTTATGTTCGGGCCCACAGGTATATTTTAATTTAAAGGGTAACTCGGCAGGTAACGGACAAACCTATACCTGGCAAACATCGACAACAGCTTCCGGTACGTATACCAATGCAGGCAGTGCAGGCAGTTATTCTTCTTATGAGGTTACTCCTACGTCCACCCTGTTCTACCGCGCTGCGGTTACCTGCGGCGCTGTTACAGCGTTTACTGCTCCTGTACGGGTGTTGGTAAATACTACGCTTAACGGAGGAACCTATACTATCAATGACGCCCTGCCAACAGGCGGTACCAATTTCAATTCATTCAGAGATGCGTCCCTGGCCCTGCAATGCGGCATCAATGGCGCTGTGGTATTTGATGTGGCAAGTGGCAGCGGTCCGTATAATGAGCAACTGATCATTCCGGCTGTAAACACCTCGCCTGTAAAAACTGTAACATTTAACTGTAACGGCGTTACCATTCAATATGAACCTAACGATCCCGGTTTAACGGCAGTGGTAAAACTCGATGGCGCCGATTATATTACAATCGACAGCCTGAATGTAAACGTACTGGGAACGGTAAATGGTTATGGCATCGGTATCCAAATTGCGCGTGACGCCGATCATAACACCGTCAAACGCTGTAAGATCGATATCAACACCACATCACTCAATACCTATTATGCCGGAATCGTTATCAATCCGGGTATCAGTGATCCCGGCGATCCTGTTGCCCACAGTTTTTGCGATACCAATACAATTGTAAACAATGCAGTTACCGGCGGATATTATGGCATCTCCTGTGCTTCCAAATCGAATGTTGACGGTCAGGAGTATTCAATCGGAAACGTATTCAGGAACAATATTCTAAAAGATAATGCGGGTTATGGCATTTTTATAGCAGGAACCGCCAATTCTGTGATCGATAGCAACGATATCAGTCAGCCTACGCGTACCGCGCTCGTCAATTTTAACGGGATAACTATTTTCCGGGCAAATGAAGCGCTAACGCTTACCAGGAACAGGATCCATCATTTGTCGGAAAAAGTTAAGTCATCGATCGTACAACTGGAAGGCATCCACTTCGAAAGAGTGAATGTATTGAGTGCCGCCAATCGCAATGTGGTCAGCAATAACATCATCTATAACTTCAGCGGTAATGGCTGGCAATATGGGTTATATACCATTTCTTCCAGTCACCTGAAATTCTATCACAATACTGTTTCTTTGGAAGATACGGCCTCCAAATCTGTTGGTAATACGCGTGGTTTCGGCCTGTTTGGGGTATTGAGAACAGGAATAGAACTGATAAATAACAGCATCGTGCTGCGCAGGGGCGGCACCGGGCAAAAATCTTGTGTATACATGAATATCAACGATGCCGGCATGATCGCGAACTATAACAACTTATACATCACTTCCAATGCCGGCACCAACTTCCTGGGATATGTGGCCGGTTCTATTTATAATACGCTTGCTGACTGGCAAACTACCGGCCGCGACGCCAACTCAATATCTATTGACCCCGTTTACCA
>CBIHPC010000326.1:0-6458 GCA_966211305.1 uncultured Niastella sp. | reverse complement strand
ACTTTAACATCATATATACCGTTATCGCGTAACATTTTCATTGCCACTTCCCTACCCGTTAAACCGGCTGACAATGGCACCCGGCTGTACTTCGCAAATTTGCCTTTTAGCACACCGGACACCACTAAACTGATCACTAAAAACAGGATCGAAATAAACAAAATTGATGGTGTCATTTTTCGTACTCTTTTATTAATAAGTAACAATAATCTATCAAATCAGTTACCAAAACATCTGAGTAAATTTTACGCCATTTTTCGGCAGAAATCAGGGGCCTTTTTGTCATTCAAATTGCGTTTAATCGCGGTGGGCTGACATTTTATCACAAGCCCTTTCTCAAATCTCTTAAAATTCTATTAAAATTTGATTATCAACATATTATGGCATCAAAACGATAAATCGCCCATACATTAAAATGGCGTTGGAATTTATTCACAACCCCAAAAAATAATTTTGTTATGTGGCGCTTATTTGTAATTTAGTGCAAGAATTTAATGGGTTAGTAAGTAAAGGGTCAACAGCAATGTTGGCCTTTTTACTTTTAAGAAAAAAGCACCTTTTTTACCCCCTTTCCGGCCATTTTTTTCGTTCATTTTATTGTTCAAAAAACAGCTTCGCAAATCGTTTATCGTTTTATACTATCACATACCTTAAACGCAGTTTATACCACTCACTAACTTTTTAACGTGACTAACTACTTCAAAAATCATACTTCATACCAATTCACATGTTATCAACAACTCAATTCATCGCACTACCTCGTTAACCGACATGGTTTTCATTAACTTTATCGCATGGCTAAAGTTAAAACAGCATTCTTTTGTTCGAATTGTGGATATGAAAGTGCGAAATGGGTTGGAAAATGTCCATCGTGTGGTACATGGAATACATTTGTTGAAGAAGTAATTTCAAAACCATCATTAAAAAAAGAAAACGGATGGGATGATTACAATGAAGAAACAAAATCTATTCGCACCATTGCACTACATACCATCAAAAGCACTGAACAGGTTCGCCTTATTACAACAGATGCAGAACTCAACAGGGTACTCGGCGGAGGCATCGTTCCCGGCAGTATCGTATTGATAGCAGGCGAACCTGGCATTGGGAAATCAACTTTGTTTTTACAGAACGGTTTACAACTGAAAGAAAAAACTGTGTTATACATCAGCGGCGAAGAAAGCGAACAGCAGATAAAGATGCGCGCCGACCGTTTGAACATCCAGAACGATAACTTTTACCTGCTTACCGAAACTTTAACTCAAACCATATTCCAGGAAATAAAAAAATTAAAACCGCAACTGGTCATCGTTGACTCCATTCAAACCATTCAATCGCCGTATATCGATTCGTCACCCGGAAGCATATCCCAGATCCGCGAATCGGCAGCAGAGTTCCAGCGCTTTGCCAAGGAAACCGATACGCCGGTGTTTCTCATTGGGCATATTACAAAAGACGGCAGCATTGCCGGCCCGAAAATACTCGAACATATGGTCGATACCGTATTGCAGTTTGAAGGCGACCGGCATTATGCGTATCGCATTTTGCGAACCATCAAGAACCGTTTCGGCAGCACCTCGGAACTGGGCATATATGAAATGACCGGCGCCGGTATGCGTTGCGTTAACAATCCCAGCGAAATACTGATGACGCAAAAGGAAGACCGGTTAAGCGGTATTGCCATTGCAGCTACCATTGAAGGTATGCGTCCGTTGCTCATTGAAGTACAGGCGCTGGTAACCCAATCGGTTTACGGAACACCACAACGCACCGTTTCGGGTTTCGATCTGCGGCGTTTACAATTGCTGCTGGCAGTACTGGAAAAGAAAGGAGGCTTCCATTTCGGCGTAAAAGATGTTTTCCTGAACATTGCAGGCGGTTTGAAGGTAGAAGACCCCTCGATCGATCTGGCCGTTTTATGCGCTCTCCTGAGCTCTTACGAAGATGTGCCGTTGCCGTCACATGTTTGTTTTGCAGGTGAAGTGGGATTGAGCGGTGAAGTAAGGGCCGTTCACCGGGTTGAACAACGGATAGCAGAAGCCGAAAAACTGGGTTTCGAAAAGATCATCGTATCGCGGTACGGACAAAAATCCATGGGCAAATCATCGCACAATATTGAAGTAGTGCCCATGGGCCGGGTTGAAGAAGTATATCAGTACCTGTTTTAAAATAGAATGTTGAATGCAGAATGCAAAAGGCGTATTCACTTCGACATTGGAAATTGGACACTGGATGTTCGATATTTAAGCGGCCTGATGCGTAGCAGTAAACTACTGCTATATGTTTAAAAACGCATTACATCCTTTATTACACCTTTTTGTTCCGCATCAGTGCGCGGGATGCGGCAGCGATATTATGAGCCGGCAACAGGTTTTATGCATGCATTGCATTAACCGGCTGCCGGTTACTTCTTTTCATAATTTTCCCGACAACCCCGTTGAAAAAATTTTCTGGGGCCGAATGGCGGTTACCGCCGCCGCCAGCTATCTCTATTTTTCGAAAGACTCCATCCTGCAACACATCGTTCATGAAATAAAATACAAAGGCAATAAAGAACTGAGACTTTATATGGGACGAAAAATGGGCGAAGCGCTGTTACACGCCAGCCGATTTAGCGATCTCGAAGCGCTGGTACCATTACCACTGTTTTCGGCCCGCGAACGCAAACGCGGCTATAACCAGGCTTTTCTTTTATGCCAGGGTATGAAAGAAGTATTACCGCTTCCGGTTCTTAACAAAGTCATTCGCCGGCAAACTTCCAGCGAAACCCAAACTACCCGAAACCGTATCGAACGCTGGCTGAACATGCAGGGCAGGTTTGAATTATTGCAACCCGATATCATCAGTGGAAAACATATTTTACTTGTCGATGATGTAATAACCACCGGCGCCACCCTCGAAGCCTGCGGACAGGAACTGTTAACCGCCGCCGATACGCGATTAAGTATTATGACGATGGCTTATACTGTAAAGTAAACACGGTGGATGGCGAACATCGTGAATCGTGAATGGCCTTGCGATAGTTCAGCAAATTTACGACCTTGCGCCGCTCGATTCCGAACCGATTGCCGATTGCAATATTGTATCTGTCATTTCGTTTTTATTGTCCCGGCCAACGGCCGGTTTATGTGTATCCGAAAACGTGTATTTTTACAGGAACATGAAATATATACTTGTTGCCATACTGCTTACCAGCGCGCTGATCTCCTGTAAAAAGGAATCATTTATCACCAGCAGCACGGCATCGCTGGCAACCAGCGCCGATACCCTTCATTTCGACACGGTATTTACCACAACAGGTTCTACCACCCGCTTTTTTCGCATATATAACCAAAACAACCAGAAACTGCGCCTTAGCAAGGTAGCCCTCAGCGGCGGCGGCGCTTCCTTATTCGAAATGAATGTCGATGGTACGCCCGGCCCGGCAGTGACCGATATTGAAATGGATGCCAACGACAGCATTTATGTTTTTGTTACTGTAAAGATCGATCCTACAGCCGCAGACCTGCCCTTTGTGGTACAGGATAGTATCCTTATTGATTATAACGGCAATGAACGTTGGGTGCAACTGGAAGCCTGGGGTCAAAACGCCAACTTCATGCGCTCAAGGATCATCACCGGCAATGTTACCTGGACCAACAACAGGCCCTACGTTATCACCGGCGGAATGCTCATAGATAAAAACGCCACGCTTACCATTGAAAAAGGTTGCCGTGTATATATGCATGCCGATGCGCCCATCATTGTCGACGGCACATTGAAAGTCACCGGCGAAAAATACGATAGTACCCGCGTAGTGTTCAGGGGCGACCGCATCGATGATCCCTATCGCGACTTCCCCGGTGGCTGGCCCGGCATTTATTTTCGCGAAACAAGTGTAGACAACAACCTGCAATACGCAAACATCATAAACGCCTACCAGGGTATAGCAACCGAAAAACCTTCGCTGAATGCCAACCCTAAAGTAACCCTCAGTGAATGCATCATTGATAATTGTTTTGATGCGGGCATACTGGGCGTACAATCATCTGTCAAAGCTCAGAATTGCCTGGTAAGCAATTGCGGCAAGAATATTTTGTTAGGTTATGGCGGCAATTATGATTTCACGCATTGTACCGTAGCATCCTGGTCAAACTCTTATATACTGCATAAAGACCCGGTGCTGGTAATTACCAACTACATCAAAAACGGCAATGTGGTTTCTACGTTCAACTGCACAGCCAGTTTTACAAATTGCATTTTCTGGGGCGAAAACGGCACGGCAGAAGATGAAGTGGTTACCGATAAACAGGGCAGCAGTACCTTCAATGTTAATTTTCAGAATTGTTTGTGGAAGGTAAAGAACAATCCCGCCAACGTAAGTGCAAGTAATGTCATTGCCAACGATCCGCCTTTGTTCGATAGCATCAATACCCAGTTAAAAACATATAATTTCCGCCTGCGCAGTGAGTCACCGGCCATCAACCGCGGTGCCACCACGGGTACAACCATCGACCTCGATGGAGAGCTTCGGAATGTTGGCGCCCCCGACCTGGGATGTTATGAAAAGAGATAAGACTTACCGTTAACCAATATTTTACAGGAACGCAACCAATTTAGCAGCATATTTGTATAGTACAAGTGCCCGCCGGCATCCACTTTACTTAAAATTTTATCAATATGATACGCTTATTGCTTGTTTCCCTGCTAATTGCTGTAGCGCCTTCCATCTACGACTTCAAGGTGCCTGCGCTCGATGGTAACGGAACCATCGACTTCAAAAATTTCAAAGGCAAAAAGATCATGATCGTGAACACCGCATCAAAATGCGGCAACACCCCTCAATACGCCGATCTTGAACAACTGTATAAGCAGTATAAAAACAAACTGGTTATAGTGGGTTTTCCGGCCAATAACTTCGGCGGACAGGAACCCGGCTCAAAGGAAGAAATTGTTGAGTTCTGTAAAAAGAATTATGGAGTAACATTCCCAATGGCCGAAAAAGTTTCGGTAAAGGGCGATGACATTCATCCCCTGTTCAAATACCTGGTTGCCGAAGCTGCGAAAAAAGGTATTGCCGATCCAATTAAATGGAACTTCACTAAATTCCTGTTAGATGAAAAAGGCAAGCTCATCACGGTGATCCATAACAAAACAAAAGTTACCAGCGAAGAAGTGACCAAATATCTCAATTAATTTAACGATCGTTATACGATCACCGGCCGGTTAAAAATGTATGCATTCGGGGATGTGTTTTGAGCAAAAGACCACATCTTTCAGTCTCCGAACATCTTTTTTAACCGGTTATTTTTTTATAGCCCGGACTTGCGTTTGCGGTCTTTTGCAAGCTTCGTCCAACAATACCCACTCCCCACCACTTAATAGTTTTGACGCAGTTACACTTAAGAGTTTACTCTCATTTTTCGTCTGGTAAAATGGGAGCAAAATCGATTATAAGTGTCGTTTGAACGAATAAAGTTCCCTTTGCGGCTTTATATGTACATTTTTGAATCATCAATCCAGTATCAGTTTAAACGATCCAATTTCCGTAGAAAAACCAATCCAATACCGGGAAAGCCAATCCAAAGGTCCTGTGAGAAAAGATATCCTTTGACGAAAAACCACGGAAAATCCAATCCATTGAAAATCAGTTACACCCCACTTTTCCTAACTCTTAATGAAAAATTGTGATCCCAATTCTGTTAAAAACCATCAAGAGTTTAGCCGTAAAAGTTATCAGAAAGCCCCACCGGGGGCTTTCTCTTTTTAAGTAATGCCCTGGCGGTTCCGGCACCAGTATTGAACCCTTATAAATTATTTAATTACCGCCCCGCTTTGGTTTCGCTTTATGGAGACCACTGCATTTAGCGCCTCCAAACAACATCTATAATTAATAATCATATAATAACCATACTTCCAGAGTTTTGAACACCCTGTTTGTAATTATGGAACATACTTCCAGAATTTTAAACACCCCATTCATAATTACAAACTATACTTCCAGAATTACAAACACCCTGTTCATAATTACGGAACATGTTCCCGGAATTTTAAACACCTTCCGCAGTTAGCGGGGTGAGCATATTTTAGCCTGCCGGTTAATAATTAAAACGGGGTGTGACTATTTGTAACCGGGGTACTAATATCTGGTAGCGCATCACTTTCATATGAAAACAGTATAAAAATATATGATTAAATACCAGTTTTTATTGATTGACAGGCGTAAAGGACGGTATGAATTGTAAAAAACGGTGTCATCAATTAAGACCATAACCAGCAACCTGTGCTTCAACAGGGCTGCCTGCTACCCATCGCCGATATTCTCTTTATTACAATTCCTTTTAACCGGCATTTCAGAAACAACCCGTTTTACCAGGAGCTGCATAACCCAACTTTATCCGTTGCCATTTCCTGCTTAACTTCGCCCGCATGTTATTCAAAAATGTTATAGGCCAGGCAGATGCAAAATTGCATCTGGC
>CBIHPC010000325.1:0-6476 GCA_966211305.1 uncultured Niastella sp. | reverse complement strand
TATGGCCGTTCTTTTCATCATCGGCGCCCCAGATGATCTTGCCGATCTTGCTCCAATATAACGCGCCGGCGCACATGAGGCAGGGTTCTACCGTAACATAAATAGATGCATCGGGCAAATATTTGCTGCCCAGATAATTGAAAGCGGAAGTGAGGGCTATGATCTCGGCATGCGCCGTAGGGTCGTTCAACCGTTCAACCTGGTTATGGCCCCGCGCAATTATCCGGCTATTCATAACAACTACCGCGCCTACCGGCACTTCGCCGTCTTCATACGCTCTTTGCGCTTCTTTCAGGGCCTGTTGCATAAAATATTCGTCGTTCATCATATATTCTGTATTTCTTTCCAATCCGGTTTCAACGCGTTAAGGTACAGAATTGCCGGCAGATGTTACATGTGACGGTGAACGCATACAATTTAAACCCTTGCCAATAGTAGCAGGTTTGTTATCTTAGTTGAACATCATTCTAACGGTTGGCCTATGACAACATCCTTTGCACAAGTAATGCTTTTTTTAACGCTGGGTATTGGCATTATTATTTTGCTTACTGCCGTATTTCGCATACATGCTTTTTTTGCTTTGTTAATTGCCTGTTTTGTGGTGGGGTTGGGCGTACAAATGCCTGTAGCAACGATCATCAATGTTACCAAACAGGGCTTTGGCCACATTATGCAGTCGCTGGGCTTTATAATTGTATTAGGAACGACGCTCGGAGTTACACTGGAGCATACGGGCAGCACCCGGGTAATGGCCAACTGGATATTAAAGCGAATTGGCGAGAAGAAAGCGCCGCTGGCAATGAGCATTACCGGGTTTATTGTTGGCCTTCCCATTTTTTGCGACTCAGGCTATATTGTGCTTAACGGCCTCAACAAGTCGTTAAGCAAGCGAACAGGTATTTCAATGATCATAATGTCAACCTCGCTGGCAACCGGATTATATTCGGTACATTGTTTAATTCCGCCTCATCCCGGAGCAGCCGCTGCGGCCGGTACTATCGGTGTTGATTACGGTAAACTGATATTGGTGGGGATCGTAGTGGCCATTCCTGCTATGTTGGTGGGTTACGCTTGGGCGCGTTATGCCGGTAATAAACTTACAATCGAAAGGCCGGCTGAAGCGGCTGTTGAAATGCCTTCAAAGACCGCTCCTTCGGTGATCAGTTCCTTCCTTCCGGTGATAGTACCTATCATTTTGATTGGCATAAAGTCTTTTCTTACCATTGAAACAGGCGAAACAATACCGGCATGGATGCATCTTTTTTTAATAACCGGCGATCCGGTAATAGCGCTCTCCGTTGGGGTTGTGCTGGCATTGGCTGCAATTCGTTCGTGGAAGAAGGGCGATATAGGTAAGCTGTTGCAGGAGGCCGCAGAAAAGGCTGGTGGTATATTGGTTATCATCGGGGCAGGCGGCGCTTTTGGGGCAATACTGGCGGCCACCCAGGTAGGCGAGCACGTAAGCAAAGCGTTTAATTTACAGGCATTGGGTATTTTTTTCCCTTTTATGTTAACGGCTGTACTTAAGACAGCACAGGGGTCTTCTACTGTGGCAATAATCACCGCGTCGTCTATCATTCTGCCACTACTGCCTTCATTGGGTTTGCAAAGCGAAACAGGAAAGTTGCTGGCTGTATTGTCAATGGGCGCGGGTTCAATGACCATCTCACATGCCAATGACGCTTACTTCTGGGTAATATCAAAATTCAGCGGGCTTGAAATGAAACCCATGTTGCAGGTGTATACCGTTGCAACGTTATTGATGGGATTGGTTACATTATTAGTAGTGTTCCTATTGTCATTGATGTTGGCTTAAATAAACATATTGTAAAGCTTTCTATTTTAGGCGGGAGAAATTGTAAAAAAATACTAAAATATTTGGGAAACCGAAAAGAATGAAATATCTTAGTGCTGTGAATGAAGGTAGTGATAGCCGTTACTACAGTAAGGTCCTTACACACATATCTCCAAACTACATTGGCTCCGGAAACCGAACACACAAACACCATCGTCAGGGTAATTTGCTTTAATTGTTTCTTAGCATTAAAGGTTATTTATTGTTGATTAGCAACAACTGAGTTACTGCATTTATTTGTTATTGATATGCTATAAAGCGTAAAGGAAAGTTATTGCCGTTACTTATAATAGTTAAATGCTGCATTGGGACGTCGCTGCGTTATATCGTGGCCAGGGAAAATATGATATGGCGCCAGCAAAAGGTCCGCAGCCCGGAATTGCATAAAGCATTCAAAACATAAATCAGAAAATATTTTTTTATGAGAACCTGTAACCATCACCCGCAGTGGCATAATCAGCCATTACGTTTAACTGAAGAAGAAAGAAAAAATCCGCTGTTGGTACTTAAAGAGTTTTTTGAGTGCTATCATTTAAACGATGTTCGTGACATCAACTGGAATTGGCTTGTAGAAGTTTTATCCAGTTCCGGAAGCATTTCCAGTGAGGCTATTGAGCGAAACAATCATATTTTCTTTTATGAAAAGCTCGAAGCGCTTATAGAGGCCTGTTATTTAATAATAAATGCCCCCGATCTTTTAAAAAATTTTGAACTGGCAACTCCGGCTACAGTGGTACCGGCGGGCCAATTGATCCGTACTCAATAAACTGCGAAGGAGACAGTTCCGAACCAACATGGGCAATGTAAAAGAACCTGTGCCTGCCTTGCGTTCTTCAAGTTCATTGCTCATGTTTTGTTTTTAGCATGTGCTGTTTGCCACTGAAAATTAGTTTCGGTGCCTTATTTTCCATTAACGTTATCTGCTTCGATTGAAATGTGTAACTTACCAATACAAATTATTCCCGGCAAATAGCATACATATGAACCCTGAGATAATGCAGCAGAAGCTGCAACGATTGCGGGCCTTTTATGAAAGCGGTGCAACACGAACGCTGGCATATCGCATACGGCAATTACAGCTGCTGAAAAATGCCATCTTAAAATATGAACAATCATTATATAATGCAATACATAACGATCTGAAAAGAAGCCCGGAAGAAAGCTGGGTAACTGAACTTGGCGTAGTCATGGCGGAAATAAATCTGGCATTACGCCGCCTGCCATCGTGGGTGAAACGGAAAAAGGTGAAGACCAACCTGGTAAACCTGCCTTCATCAAGTTACATAATCCGCGAACCATTGGGCGTTGTACTAATCATTAGTCCCTGGAATTACCCGTTACAATTATTGTTTGCTCCATTGATAGGGGCTATTGCTGCCGGCAATTGTGTAGTATTGAAACCGTCTGAGCTGGCGCCGGCCACGGCCAAAGTGATGGGTGATGTGATAAAAGAAATTTATTCAGAGGAATATGTTCTTTACGCAGAAGGAGATGGTGCACAGGTGGTGCCGGAATTAATGAATAGTTTCCGGTTCAATCATGTTTTTTACACCGGCAGTACGGCCGTTGGTAAGAGTATTTATCAAATGGCTGCCGCACAATTAACACCGGTTACACTGGAGCTTGGTGGAAAAAGTCCGTGTGTGGTAGAGCGTGACGCCAATATCATGGTTGCCGCCCGCCGGATAGTTGTTACTAAATTTTCCAATGCCGGCCAAATGTGCATCGCACCAGATTATATATTGGTGCATGCTTCAAAAAAGAATGAACTGATCACTGCCTTAAAGGAATCGATCCGGGCTTTTTATACAACGGCTCCTGCAACCAGTTACAATTATGGCAAAATAATTAATGAAAGGCAGTTTCGCCGGCTTGCTGGTTATTTAACACAGGGTACGATTGTACATGGTGGCCATACCGACATCGGCGAATTATACATTGAGCCAACGATCATTGAAAATGTTTCACCCGATGCACCGGTGATGAAAGAAGAGATATTTGGTCCCGTTTTGCCGGTGATCACCTTTAATTCACTGAAAGAAGCCAAAACAATTATAGAAAACAATCCCGATCCATTGGCATTTTACTTATATACAGCCGACTCTAAAAGGGAAAAGGAATGGTTGCAGGCTATTCCTTTTGGCGGAGGATGTATAAACAATTCAAGCTGGCATTTTACCAACCATCATTTGCCTTTTGGCGGGCGTGGTAACAGTGGTATTGGCAAATATCATGGCAAATACAGTTTTGATGTGTTCAGCCATGAGAAGGCAATAATGAAAACCCCTGTATGGTTCGATCCTGATATCAAATACCCGCCGTTTGAAGGCCGGTTGCGGCTTTTTAAATGGATTATCAGATAAGGATTTTACAATTGGCAATACTTATAACTTTGCGCAGGGTGAAGCCAATAAGCCTTAAAGTGTAATAAATATTTTTTATGACAGGCCGACAAAGAATACTTAAGATCGCTTATCCTTTATGGATCGCATTTACCAAATTGTTAGGTAAGAATACCCAAATACTGGCCAATACCAGGCATGTTCGGCCTGTACAATCGATCTATGATCTTAGTGTGCCTTTAAACAATGGGAAAGTTTTGCCGTTGAATACCTATAAAGGCAAAAAATTATTGCTTGTTAATACCGCCAGCAACTGCGGATATACCAACCAGTATGACGATTTGCAAAAGCTTTATCAGCAGTTTGGTAATCAGTTAGAGATCATTGCGTTTCCCGCGAATGATTTTAAAGAGCAGGAAAATGGAAGTGATAGCGATATCGCAGAGTTTTGCAGGGTAAATTTTGGTGTTACCTTTCCCCTCGCTAAAAAAAGCGTGGTAGTTAAGTCGGCAGGTCAAAACAACATCTTTGGGTGGCTCACCAGTAGATCAAAAAACGGCTGGAATGAAAAAGCGCCTTCCTGGAATTTTTCAAAATATCTCATTGACGAACAGGGTACACTTACTCATTATTTTGACCCTTCCGTTTCTCCGTTAAGTGATGAAGTGGTAAAAGCGGTAAAAAAATAAGGGGTTGTATCAAAAGTAAACGAAGGCATTGAGAATCGCATAAACGACTACCTGACTCCATCAGGTACCCGAATAAAAAGAGGCCATATCATACTTTGACATGGCCTCTTACAATGATTTTATTATTTAACGAATTTGATCGAGAATGGATATTTATAAGGCTCCCCGTTATTGGCTTTTATTCCAGCAATTACGGCAAGTATGATGGCTACAAGGCTTATAATGCCGAGGATGCTGAGTAGTCCCAAACCGCCACCGATGAATGCAAAGGGACTTCCCCAAACCAGTCCGATGCCGAAAACCGCTCCTACAATAATTCCTAAAATAACGGCTGCAATAAGATAGATGATCAAAATGGTTAATTGAAAATTCACCGCTTCCTTACCGTGCGGGTCTATTTCGGGTAATTCGTTCTTTTTTATTTGCCATACAATCAGCGGTGCTAATACCGCACCCGGCCACCATAATAAACCGGCTAAAGCAGATAAATGACAAAGCATCGACCAGGTGCGAACATTTTGATCTCGAGGAGTCATGATGAAGGTTTTTGGTAAGATAAGAAAGATTGACCAATGTATAAACTTCCTTTTATTGCACCGCCTCAGGGCGGTCTAACAGCGAAGTTACTGCCGTTATCATTGTACAAACCTGGTAGTAAAAGCGCTTATTCACTTTATCGAATGTATCGCCGGGGCGGTGATAGTCTGCATGATCTTCTACTCCAAAATACAAATAGGGGATATTGTTTTGGTGAAAGGGAAAATGGTCCGATTGATTGGTCCAGTCGTGCATGCCCGGCTTTTCCCCGTCATGCCCAAACCGGATATTTACGGGAGTGAACGGTTGTACACTGTCGACATACTTTTTTAAAAAAGGATAATGATAAATGCCGGTAGCATAGATCTCATTGCTATCGTTGCGGCTGATCATATCCATATTCACATTTAACCTGATAGCGTTTAATGGTACGGGACAATTTGAAACAAAATATTTTGAGCCTACCAGGCCTTTTTCTTCTGCATCGAAAGAAACCAGTATCAGCGAATGTTTTGGCGGGTGTTGTTTAAAGTATGCTGCCATTGCGAGGAGGGCTGCTGTTCCTGAGGCATTGTCATCGGCTCCGTAATAAATATCCCCGTTACGCGTACCAAGGTGATCATAATGGGCGGTAATGGTTATATAACTATCTGCGAATTGGGAGCCTTTGATAACCCCGAGAATGTTAGTGCCCTGCCGGTCATCATTACCAAAAGGAAAAGGCTGTAACCAGGAATCGCCGATTTTTTCAATTTTGAGCGAGTCGAAAATTTTTACAATGTATTCGCGCGCCAGTTGGTTACCCGGCGTTGCTGTTTCTCTTCCTTCCATTACTGCGGATGAAAGATAAGCAAGGTGTTTGATCAGCGCAGCGCTGTCGATATTGTTAAGCACATCTGTTTTTGCCGCATTCTTTTTCTTTTCCGATGTGGGCGGACATCCTGTAAGCAATACCACACCGGCGGGGCATTACAGCTTTGGCCATGGCGGGCGCCGGTGTTTTTTTGGGCCGGGGAACTTTAAAAAAAAAAGATTAGGGGAATTTAAAAAAAA
>CBIHPC010000324.1:0-6476 GCA_966211305.1 uncultured Niastella sp. | reverse complement strand
TGCAGCCGGCGGAGATCCAATTCATGCTGCGGCATGAAGCGGCTAACCTGGCCGAAAGGGAAATAAAACCCGAAAAGATCAAAACGCTGCTGGAGACGTTGCAAAGCGCTTACCAGAAATCGTTTAATGATAACAGGTCGTTATACAACAATGACCTCACGGCCGAAGCGCAAAAAGAGGCGTTGAAGGCGCAATTGTCGCGTTTAAGTATTCTCACCGAAGCCGACGTAAATATTATTCTCAACTTCGTTGACCGCAACTGGAAATACAGTTGGGTCGATGACAAATTCATAGCGCACAAAGGAACGCTTGCCGCCCATGCCACCACCTTTATCGATGATAAAAAGATCGATAAATTGTTTGATGTAGCTACGATAAAAACTACCTTAAATGCCCTGGCAGCCGCCGGCGGTAATATTGAACCGCAACAAAAAGCGTTTATCAAAGCCTGGCTCGATGCATTGTCGGCCTACCAGTTCACCACCGAAAAACCGGTAATACTAACCAACGCCATTGCGGCGGCGTTTAAGACCAATGCGGCTGTTGCTGACATTGTATTGAAACATTCGAAATTAAAACAGGTAGCGCCGGGTACCGATCCGTTGATCGACCTGTTGCTGACAGATACATTGATCGACACGGCGCCCATTACCATTGCCCATCCTTTGCCCGTTTTGCCAGCTGTTTCCGAAGGGGCGTTTACCAAACAATATGCAGCCTTGCGTTTGCTGCATAAGTTGTTCCCGCTGTTATCGTCATTGGCGGTCACGAATGAACAAATGGAATGGTTCCTGCAAAACAATAAAACCTATGGCTGGTTTGAACCGGATGGTATTCCATTCGCCGGTTCACAAACAGCGGTTGCCTATACGGTGTACCAGCAGTTTTCGGAACTGGTGGCGTTGATGCGGTCGTTGGACCCCGTGATCGATCCCGCCGATCCTGAACACCCGCTAACGTTCTTCGGTGTAATGGCGCTAACCCAAACCGCCGTAACGCAGGATGCGTTTATGCAGGCGCTGGCATTGCTGAGCGGTTATGAGAAAGAAGACCTGGTGGCTACGGACAGTTATTTCTTTGCTGCATTCGATCCGCTGAATTATACCAGCTTGCCGAATCTAACCCGGTTGTTCGATTGCGCAGAGGTGATGCGAAAATTAAGCGCCACCGTTTCACAGATCACCGGGTTTATAAAACCGGTATTGACCGTTGACGACGTGGCCGTGTTGCGCACCAACCTGAAATCGCGGTACGATGAAGTGACCTGGCTCGATACCCTGAAAGAGATCATGGATAAGATCAGGCCGCAGAAAAGAAATGCGCTCGTAACGTATTTGCTGGCCACCAATGCCGGCATCAAAGACGAGAACGATCTGTATGAATATTTCCTCGTCGATGTGGAAATGGGTTCCTGTATGCCATCCTCGCGCATTGTGCTGGCGCATAACAGCGTGCAGTTGTTCGTGCAACGCTGCCTGATGGGACTGGAACCGGATGCTATTGCCGACATAGATAAAGATCCGTCGTGGAACCAGTGGAAGTGGATGAAGAACTACCGGGTATGGGAAGCCAACCGGAAAATATTTTTGTATCCCGAGAACTGGTACGATGTAACGCTCGCCGATGATAAATCATTTCAACTGAACGAGCTCATCAATGAACTGCAACAGAATGAGCTTACCAACGATACAGCCGAGGGCGCGCTCAGGAGTTACCTCGAGAAACTCGATAATATCGCTTTCCTTGAAGTGAAAGCTACCTGGTACGATGTGCCTTCGCGCACCATGCATGTGTTTGCCCGCACCAAGGGCGGCGACCCGGCCATTTATTATTACCGCAGGTTTGAAAAGGAACGGTCATGGACAGCCTGGGAAAAGGTAGAACTCGATATCCAGGGCGACCAGGTGCTGGCATTTATCAGGAATAACCGCCTGCACCTTGCATGGCTTGTCTTTACCGAAGAAGCCAAACCCGACCAGCAATCAAGAGTGCCGGCAGCCAGTGACCAGGGCACCGATGTAGACCAGGACAAACCCGAAAAGAAACTGATCATCCAGCTCGCCATCAGCGAGTTCAGCAATAAAAAATGGCAGCCCAAACGCGTAAGCCGCGATTTCATCGCTACCCCGGCCGACTATACGGCTGATTACAGTCTGCTCAAAAGAGAGATCTATAACCTGATGTATATTGCGAATTTCGATCAGGTCTATATCTTCAGCGAGAATGAGGGAGGCAGCTATTTCAAAAACGGCGTCTTCAACATCGCCGGTTGTAAAGGCTTCCCGGAAAAAGTGTTTGAAGGGTATGAATACCTGCCCGACTTTTTACCTGACTTTAAAGATACGGTGCTTACTACCCAGCGGTATAAGGAAAGCAGTATCTGGACGGCGCCCGATGACCTGTCGGTCCGGAACGGTGCGCATCCGTTCAGTTTTCTGCAGTTGTTGAATGCTACGCCCGGCAGGAACAGTTCTATGGCCGCGCAGTTCAGGATCAGTTACCCGCACCAGTTGACCACGCTCGATCTGTTGAGCATGTTATTCCAGTTGTTCCAGATCCTGATCAACGCGCAGAACAGGGCTTCCACTTATCGCCATAACGACCGCATGTGGAAAATGCCCTTGGGAACATTGCTGCCCTACTTTATGGAAGACAGCTGGCATTCCTATGTGATCATTCCCGGTTTTTATAAACCGGAAATAAGGCAGAACGGAACGGTAGGGGTTACCGGCCTGAACGATTCGCAAAAAAGAACGGCCGGAGATGTGTTTCAGTTGTTGGATGACATCATCAACTGGTTCAAAAAAATGATGGCGCAGTTTGCGGCAGAACCACCGGCCGATATGCAGGAAGCAATTAAGATAATTGTCAGCGATGCAGATTTTCAAACCATCGTTCAGGAGCTCACCCATTACAAAGCGCTGCATCCGTTGCTGCAGAAGCTGGTCGGTAAAACAGGTGATGAGGAGTTCGATAAGGAGCTGGAAAGACTGCTGGCGGAGAACGGGTTGGTCTATGGCGAACAGTTCAAGAACATGTACCATCCGCTCGCATGCGCCATCAGGAGTATTCTATATAAAGATGGAGTGCCGGGTTTGATGAAACGCGAAACCCAGCTGATGGTGAATAAGGCGTTTGACTTCAAAACGCATTACCAGCCGAATGTACTTGCTGTGGCCAAAGCGGGTTACAAACAACCCGACGGAACAACCGTTTACAATTTCCCGATAGAGGATGTTGACTTCGCCAGCGATGGCAGTTACAGTTTATACAACTGGGATGTTTTCTACCGCGCGCCATTGCATATCGCCGGTAATCTTACAAGGAATCAACGGTTCGAAGAAGCATTGACCTGGTATCATTATATGTTCAATCCAACCGGTGCGCTCTCCGGTACCGGGGTGCAGAAGTATTGGGTCACCAAACCATTTTACCTGAACCAGGAAGCAGACTATATCGCCCAGCGGATAGATTCGTTGATGTATGCGGTAGCCGATACAACCACACCCGAAATAAAAGAGCTGGAATTTGCCATCGAGCAGTGGCGGAACAAACCCTTCCGTCCCGATGTGGTGGCCAGGTTCAGACCGGTCGCTTATCAGAAAGCGTTATTGATGAAGTATATCGATAACCTGACGGAGTGGGGCGATTATTTATTCCGGCAGGATACCATGGAAACGGTAGCGCAGGCCACGCAGCTATATGTGCTCGCCGATAAGTTACTCGGGCCAAAACCGCGCGTGATCCCGGCCGTGGTAAAACCACCGCATGAAACCTACAACCAGATAGAAGCAAAGCTCGACAGTTTTGGCAATGCGTTGATAGAACTGGAGAATGTGCTGCCCGATCTGTCGGTGCTGCCCGAGGGCGGCGATGAACTGCCTACTCCACCGGTAACGTTATCGATGTTGTATTTCGGTATACCGCAAAATGAAAAGATGATCGAGATCTGGGACAGGGTAGCAGACAGGTTGTACAAGATCAGGCATTGTCAGAATATCGACGGTATAGAGCGCAGTCTTGCCCTGTTTGCACCGCCCATCGATCCCGCTATGCTGGTAAAAGCGGCAGCGAGCGGGCTGGACCTGTCATCCATTATTGCCGGGTTGAATGCGCCGGTACCGTTCTATCGCTTCAATGTTATTTCACAAAAAGCCACCGAGCTTGTTATGGAAGTAAGAACGCTGGGCAGCTCCTTGTTGCAGGCCCTGGAAAAGAAAGATGCGGAAAGTATGGCCCTGTTGCGGGGTGAATTGGAGCTGAAAGTACTGAATGCGGTAAAAGACATAAAACAGCTACAGATAAGTGAATCAAAAGAACAGATAGAGATCCTGAAGCGCACCAAAAAAGTAACGCAGGAGCGGCAAAAGTTTTATGCGGGTGTGCAAAAGATCAGCGCCAAAGAACAAATGAACCTCGATAAATTAAGTGAGGCCAACGATTTCCAGGTGAGTGCGCAGGTGGTAAGAACGGTGGCCGGTGCGTTGCGGCTGGTGCCGGAGTTTCATGTGGGCGCTGCAGGTTTTGGCGGATCGCCAAAGGTGGTAATGCAGTTGGGCGGTTCGGCTATGTCGGGCGCCACCAACATCGCAGCGGATATTTTAAGTTTACTGGGCTCGATCGCTTCGTATGAGGCCGGCCGGGCGTCTGCCATGGGCAGTTATGAACGCCGGTTTGATGACTGGAAACTGCAGGAACGGCTCGCCGGTAAAGAGCTCGATTCGATCGACAAACAAATAGCGGCCGCAGAGATCAGGAAAAACATTGCCGAAACCGATCTGAAGAACCATGAACTGCAGATAGAGAACGCAAAGAAAACGGATGACTTCATGCGGTCGAAGTTCACCAATAAAGAGTTGTACGACTGGATGCTGGGGCAGATCAGCGGGGTATATTTCAAATCGTACCAGCTGGCCCATGATTTTGCGAAGAAGGCGGAAAGAAGTTATCGTTTTGAGTTGGGCAATACCGATACGTTTATTTCATATGGGTATTGGGATAGCATGAAGAAGGGGCTGCAGGCGGCGGATAATCTGTTGCACGATATCAAACGAATGGAGACAACCTACCTCGACAAGAACAAACGCGAATACGAGGTTACCAAACATGTGTCGCTGGCATTGCTCGATCCGCTGGCGCTGGTGAAGTTGCGGGCAACCGGGGTGTGCGATTTCGAAGTGCCCGAAGCGTTGTACGATCTCGACCATCCGGGGCAGTATTTCAGGAGGATAAAATCGGTAAGTATCAGTCTGCCCTGCATAGCCGGGCCATACACTTCCGTAAGCTCACGGCTCTCACTCATCAAAAACAAATACCGAAAAACAGCCGGTTTGAACAATGTGGCCGGCACCGGTTATGCCGAAGACCCCGGCAACGACGAACGTTTTGTTTATAATATCGGGGCCATACAGTCTATAGCCACCAGCAATGCGCAGAACGACAGCGGCGTGTTTGAACTGGCATTCAAAGACGAGCGGTATCTGCCGTTTGAAGGCACCGGCGCCATCAGTAGCTGGCGATTAGAATTGCCCGGCGAATTGCGCCAGTTCGATTACAATACGATCGGCGATGTGATCTTACATATTAAGTATACGGCGCGTGAAGGCGGCTCTGGTGTAAGGAATGAAGCGGTATCGACGCTCCACGCGCGGCTGGCGCAAATAAAGCAGGAGTTGAGCGAAAGTGGTTTACATGTGGCGATGAATATGAAGTACGAGATGCCGAATGAGTGGCATATGCTCAAACAAACGGGGCAGGTAGATGTAACAGTCCTGAAGTCGGCCCTGCCGTATATGGTTCAAACCATTGCCACGGCAGCCATTGAGCATGTAGTGTTTATAGCAAAAGTAAAGGGCGACACGGCAGAATTTGTCGTAAATGTCAATACGGCCGATAACACCCTGGCGCAAATCGCCGACTGGCACCTGTGCAAAGGCGTTGTATCGGGAATTGATCTGGATACCGCCTTCCCTTTAAAAGTAACCACCGGCCTTGCTGACCTGGAGGAATTGATGATGGTGGTAAAGTATGTGTTTTAGGGGTTTGGTTAACATCAGGTGGGCCATTCGCCGGCAGGCGGGTGGCTCATTTTTTTTATCCGTTAATTTCCAGAATTTCACCTTCACCTAAGGTTCGCCGTAACTAAGAAAAAACTTCGGTGTCAGGAAACTTACCTTTTATTTTGTCCAGATCCTTTTCGATGACGGCTATAAGTTCTTCACCGGGTTTCCAAACTTCTGTACAACCAGGATCAGGAAAGTAGCCTGTACAATTGAATTCCTTTTTTGCATTTTCTATGGCGACTTCAATACCTGCAGGATGAACGTCTGAGTTAAATCCCCCTTTAATAACTTTAGGCAAATATGGTTTCCAAAGACTACATTGAGCTATATCTGCCAATTCAGGTGGTTTTGATTTGGCATGAAAATAAAGCCATACTTCGAAGCATGGATTACTTTGTGCTATGTTCCAATGAT
>CBIHPC010000323.1:0-6476 GCA_966211305.1 uncultured Niastella sp. | reverse complement strand
TGAAATTTGTGATTTGAATTAACTAATTATAATGCAAGCATTAACAAACAGAGCCAAACCGGTAAGTCGTAAACCCATGACACTTGTGGAGAAACTCTACATGTGGAATATTCTGAAGGGTATGATGATCACCCTGCGGCATCTATTTAAAAAGAAAGCGACCATCAGCTACCCCGAGGAGAAACGCCCGTTTAGCCCGGTGTTCCGTGGTTTGCACATTCTGAATCGCGATGAGGAAGGACGTGAACGTTGTACAGCCTGTGGCTTGTGCGCATTGGCTTGTCCGGCCGAGGCCATAACCATGGAAGCTGCCGAACGTTTACCGGGAGAAGAGAACAAGTACCGCGAAGAGAAGTATGCCGCCAAATACGAGATCAACATGCTGCGGTGTATCTTCTGCGGATTGTGTGAAGAAGCCTGTCCCAAGGATGCAATATACCTGAGTGAAACCTTTGCGCCTTCGAACTACCAGCGTAAAGGCTTTATATATGGAAAAGAGGATCTGTTGATCCCCAGCCCTAAAGAGAACCCCGGCGAATACTGGAAAGCGGTGGGTAACCGGAAAGCAAATAAAGAACAGTCCAATTAACAGAACCAACAAGCTGCAATGGATATATCACAAGTATTATTTTATGCTTTAAGTGCAATGGCACTGGGCAGCGCCATTATGGTCGTTATCAGTCGTAACCCGGTACATAGTGTATTGTGGCTCATTATTACATTTTTTGCTATTTCAGGACATTATATTTTACTGAATGCCCAGTTCCTGGGTATCGTGAACCTGATCGTTTACGCAGGCGCCATCATGGTATTGTTCCTGTTCGTGATCATGTTGATGAACCTGAATGCCGAAACCGAACCGCAAAAGAATAAATGGCTCAAACTGGCCGGTGTGGTGGCAGGCGGATGTTTGCTGCTGGTACTGGTAGCTGCATTGAAACAGGCTGAGGTAAAAGGAAAAGTGGCTATGTTGGGAACCGGTGACATCGGGTTGATCAAAAACCTGGGGCATGCCCTGTTCACCGATTACGTAGTGCCTTTTGAGATCAGCAGTATCCTGTTCCTGAGCGCCATGGTTGGTGCAGTGGTTATTGGAAAAAAATAACAAGAACCAAAAAACAGGAACCAAAAAATAAATACAAATCCAGGTACCAATTGTGGATCTTGAAGTTTGAGATTTATTTGGATCTTGTGATTTGAGATTTGGATTTTACAAAAGTGACTTATGTTAATTGAAAGATATATCTACCTGGCTATCGCCCTTTTTTGTATAGGTATTGTGGGAGTGCTGGCCCGTCGGAATGCCATCATCATTTTCATGTGCATCGAGCTTATGCTGAATGCCGTAAACCTGTTACTGGTTGCATTTTCAAAAATGCATCATGCGGCAGGCGTTGGTAAAGCTGCTGCAGCCGGTATCGACGGACAGCTATTCGTATTCTTCATTATGGTGGTGGCGGCTGCGGAAGTAAGTGTGGGCCTGGCCATTATTGTAATGATGTATCGCAATACGCATTCGGTGGATGTAAATTTTTTAAACAGGTTAAAACACTAAAACGCCGAACGCTGAACGCGAAACGCCGAACGCTTACCCGAACATCGAGAATTATGAGTTTTTTCGGGGAGCGCCCATTGCAGGGAGTTGCGTTAAGCGTTGTGCGTTAAGCGTTAAGCTAAAACTATGAACGTGTTACAATTAGTTTGGTTGGTTCCCTTTTTTCCACTGGTTGGCTTTCTGATCAATGGTTTGCTCAGAAAACAACTTTCCAAACCGTTGATCAGCATTATCGGCAGCGGTATGGTATTGGCCTCGTTTATTGTGAGTGTGCTGCTTTTTACCGAGGTAAAAAACGGGAGCACCCATGTAGCCAACCTGTTTGACTTTATCAGCTTCGGACAATTATCAATTCCCTTCGCGTTTCAGATAGACCAGCTTTCTTCCCTCTTTCTGCTGATCATTACCGGTATCGGTTTCCTGATACATGTGTATTCGGCAGCGTATATGAACGAAGAGCGCAATGAGCATTTCGGTCGCTTCTTCTGTTACCTCAACCTGTTCGTGTTCTCCATGTTGCTGCTCGTACTGGGCGCCAACTATGTGATCATGTTCATTGGCTGGGAAGGTGTTGGTTTGTGTTCTTACCTTCTTATCGGTTACTGGTTCAGGAACACCGAATACAATAATGCGGCCAAGAAAGCCTTTATCATGAACCGTATCGGTGACCTCGGCTTTCTGATCGCTATCTTCTGGCTCATTTCGAAACTGGGCACTGTTACATATACTACACCTGAAGGTACCGGAGTGTTCGATCTGTACAGCAAATTATCACCTGTTGACATAACCGGTATTACCATTTTGCTGTTTGTAGGCGCAACCGGTAAAAGTGCGCAAATACCTTTATATACCTGGCTGCCCGATGCGATGGCGGGTCCAACCCCGGTTTCGGCGTTGATCCACGCGGCAACGATGGTTACCGCCGGTATCTATATGATCGCGCGCAGCAACATCTTATATACCCTGGCGCCAACTACCCAAAGCCTGGTGGCAGCCATTGGTTTGGCAACTGCGCTTTTTGCGGCAACCATTGCCATTAAACAGAACGATATTAAAAAAGTACTGGCTTACAGTACCGTGAGCCAGCTGGGTTACATGTTCCTCGGCCTGGGCGTAGGCGCTTACACCGGAGCGGTATTCCATGTAATGACGCATGCGTTCTTCAAAGCCCTGTTGTTCCTTGGCGCAGGTTCTGTAATTCATGCCATGCACCACGAGCAGGACATTCGCAAAATGGGTGGCCTTTCAAAGAAACTGCCCCTTACCCATGCCACTTTCCTTATAGGCTGTATTGCCATTGCAGGTATACCGCCGTTCAGTGGCTTTTTCTCAAAAGACGAGATCCTGGCTTTTGCTTACGCCAAAGACCCCATTTATTTTTACCTGGGTGTTGCCGGCGCAATGATGACGGCCTTCTATATGTTCCGGTTATATGCTACTACCTTCCGTGGTTCTTTCCGTGGAACGGAAGAGCAGAAACACCATCTGCATGAAAGCCCGGCAGCCATGACCATTCCTTTGATCGTACTGGCTATTCTGGCGGCCGCAGGTGGTTTCCTGGGAACGCCCGAAGTATTGAACCTGGGCGAACACAAACTCGAGCACTTCCTGGAACCGGTATTCGCAAAGTCGAATGAAATTAAAATGGCATCACTGCCTGATCATCATACCGAAATGAATTTGATGATCATCTCAGTAGTGCTTGCGGCAATAGCAGTTGTAGTAGCATGGTTCCGTTACAGCAAAAAGCCTGAAGTGCATGAGCCTGCAGGTTTCGGAAAAGTACTGGCCGACAAATGGTACATCGATGAGCTGTATAGTTTCGTAGTGGTAAAACCAATGAACTGGCTGGCTAAATTCCTGAATAATATTTTTGAAAAGAGAATAGTTGATTGGCTGGTGAACGGTGTTGGCCGTGCGGTGAATTACACAAGCCGCCAGGTGCGCCTGTTACAAAGCGGGCTGGTTGGGAACTATGTGCTGCTGATGGTGCTGAGTATGCTGGCGCTGTTTGTGGTGACGTTCTTTTTCAAGAAATGATATCGTGAATCGTCAATCGTGAATGGTCTCATGTATGTTGAGTTTTCATTGCCGATTGCCGATTGCCGGAAAAGATTTACGAATATTTATAAATTACTATGATACCTGTATTGCTGATAGTTATTCCGTTGGTGAGCGGTTTGCTTGGGTTCCTCATTAAAGAGGAAAAGAGCGTGAAAGTATGGTCATTGTTTACATCCGTTTTAACGATGGTGGTGGCTATATTGGGCATCGCTTTTTTACATAAGCCGGAGTACCTGCAAACCGATGTAGCCTGGTTGCCGTCGCTGGGCAGCCGTTTCTCGCTCACTATGGATGGAATGAGCAAGCTGATGTGTTTGCTTACAGGTATTGCTTACCCCGGTATTTTCATCGCTACCTGGAATGCTAGCTACCGGAATGCGAATAAGTTCTACGCGCTCATGTTGCTTATGCAAACCGGTTTAATGGGTGTGTTTGTAGCTTCCGATGCATTGTTGTTCTATTTCTTCTGGGAACTGGCGCTCATTCCTGCTTACTTCCTGTGTTCTATCTGGGGTGGCGAAAGAAGGATCGCGGTTACATTCAAATTCTTTATTTACACATTTGTAGGATCATTGCTGATGCTGGTTGGCATCATCTGGATCTATTTCCATACCGCCGACCGCTCATTTGCCATGAGCGCCTTCTACAATGTCAACCTGCCCGGTAATGTTCAGGGCTGGTTGTTCTGGTTGTTCTTCCTTGCATTCGCCATTAAAATTCCGTTATGGCCATTTCATACCTGGCAGCCCGATACCTATGAGCAATCGCCCACGGCGGTTACCATGGTACTCAGCGGCATCATGGTTAAAATGGGTGTGTTTGGGATCCTGCGGTGGCTAGCGCCGGTATTACCGGTTGGTTTGTGGGGCTGGGGCGATCCCGCAGCTTCCATGTGTGTGATAGGAATGATCTATGCATCGTTCGTGGCCATGCAACAGGACGACCTCAAACGGCTGATCGCTTATTCATCTATTGCCCACATGGGGTTAATGGGTCTTGCTATATTCGTTACCTCTTCTATAGGAATACAGGGGGTAATGGTGCAAATGTTCAACCACGGTATCAACATCATCGGGCTGTGGATAGTAGTAGAACTGATAGAGCGTCAGTTTGGAACCCGTAAAATGAGCGAGCTGGGCGGCCTGGCGCAGAAAGCGCCTTCACTGGCCATTATGCTGGTGGTTGTGGCGCTGGCTAACGTAGCCCTGCCATTGACCAATGCCTTTATCGGCGAGTTCATGATGTTCAACGGCGTTTTTGGTTCAAAAGCTTCCAACTACCATTACATATTCATGGTAGCGGGTGGTATCAGTATCATTCTGTCGGCCATTTACACGCTGAACATGATACAGAAAGTATTGTATGGCAACACCAGTACCCTTACTGCCAATGCCCGCGATATACGGGTAAATGAAAAATTTGTGCTGGTTGTATTACTGATAGGTATTGTGGTAATGGGTGTTTATCCAAAACCAATGATCGAAGCAACGAAGCATGCGGTAGATGCCATTTATTCAAAAATGTTTATCAAATTACCTTAACAAGGGAACGAATAAAATATGCGTCCTGATCGATCGGGATTCAAATTTTCAAATTGATTTATGAATGCAATTGTAATTTCGGCTGTTCTGGGTGTAGTGATGATGTTTAGTGGCGTGCTCACGAATAGTAAAACCGCTGTGCGCACTGTAGCTATTATTGGCCTGCTGGGTTTAATAGTAGCCAACGTGCTCGATATGGGCGGCTATCATTTTTTTAATGTGAACGTAAAGGGCATGCTGTCCTTCGATATTTTCGGCCTGCTGTTCAATACCATTGCCTTTGCCAGCACCTGGATCTATTTCCTGCTATCGGGCCGCGATATGGAACGCGTTGGGACTAACCTGGCCGAGTACTTTGCATTGATATTTTTTGTGCTTTGCGGAATTGCCATCGTATCGTCGTTCAATTCGCTGCTGATGCTGTTCCTCGGTATCGAGATCATTTCAATTCCTTTATACATATTAACCGGTAGCGACAAACGCAATCTTAAAAGCAATGAGGCTGCGCTGAAATATTTCCTGATGGGTTCTTTTTCAACCGGTATCATGCTCATGGGTATTACGCTGCTCTATGGCGTAAAAGGCAGCTTCGATATGGAAGTTATCCGCGCGGGCACTACCAGTTTAACGCCAATGATCACAGCCGGTTTATTGCTGCTGTTATTTGCCATGTCGTTCAAAGTATCGGCTGCGCCTTTTCATTTCTGGACGCCCGATGCCTATGACGGTTCACCCACCGTATTCACTTCCTTTATGGCAACTATTGTAAAGGTGGCCGGTTTTATTGCCTTCATCCGTTTGTTCGAAGGATGTTTTGGCGATGTAAAAGGGCAATGGCAATTGCTGGCAGCTATCATAACCGCTGCCACCCTGTTCATTGGTAACATTACAGCGGTGTTCCAGCAAAGCGTAAAAAGAATGCTGTCGTATTCAAGTATTGCGCAGGCAGGTTTTATGTTGTTCGCCCTGGTTGCCATGAACGATATGGCAAAAGAAGGGATGATCTTTTATGCAGCCGCCTATAGCCTGGCTACCATCGGCATCTTCGCCATACTGTTGAAGATGAAAGATTACACGTTCGAAGGTTTTAACGGACTGGCCAAACGCCAGCCCGTGCTGGCCGCCACCAATACGATCTTCTTATTATCACTTGCCGGTATTCCTGCCACCGCAGGTTTCTGGGCAAAGTTCTATATGTTATCGGCCGCCATCAACGATGGAAAAGTATTGTGGCTGGTTATTGTTGGGGTGTTGTGCGCCGCCATCAGCGTATATTATTATTTCCGCGTTATACAGGCCATGTATTTTAAAGATGG
>CBIHPC010000322.1:0-6490 GCA_966211305.1 uncultured Niastella sp. | reverse complement strand
ACAGCGCCGAAGAAAAGTTCAGGACCCTGCTGAAACGCAGTCCGCACGTATTGCAGCTGATACCACATAAATACCTGGCCTCCTATTTGGGCATGGATGCCACTACATTCAGTAAACTGATGGCGACGGTAAGAATTGAGTAAAATACAGCTGCAAGCCAAAAGCCTGAAGCAATACATCCCACACCAGCCGGAACTGTATTTACTTCCGCATTCAACATCGGGCATTCGATATGCTGCGTTTAAAATGTTGGCGGGCGCCAAGATTTTAGAAAAAGACCGCCGGTAGTTTTGTATCTGTAAAGCACAAGCACCAAACATATTAATCAAATGAAAAAAATACAGGCTTCTTCCCTGCTGGAAACATTAGAGACCGATACGCGCCAGATCATGCTCAGAACGGCTCAGCTGAAACAATTACCGATAAGCCGGCTGGTACAGCAACCAGCGCCCGGGCGCTGGAGCGTAGCCCAGGTAATAGAGCACCTGAACACTTATGGCCGGTATTATTTGCCAAAGCTGCAACAGGCCATTGACAATAACAAAAGTGAACCTGCCGAATGGTTTACGGCGGGCCTGCTGGGCAGTTATTTCACCAAAAGCATGATGCCCAAACCCGATGGAACAATTGGCAATAAAATGAAGGCGTTTAAGAATCATAGTCCGGCCCCCGACATTGACGCCATTAAAGCATTGGAGGAATTTGAGCAGCAGGAGATCCATTTATTGCAATTGCTCAATAAAGCGCAACAGGTAAATATCAACAATTCACGTATTCCCGTATCCATTGCCCCGTTCATTAAACTAAAAATGGGCGATGTGTTCGGGTTTATCATTGCGCACCATCAACGGCATTTTGTGCAGATAGAAAATATAATTAGCTAATATGCTAATGTGATAATGTGCTAATGAAATACAGCTTTTGTGGATGCTTCGCGTGGGCTTTGTAAGTAGTAGGAGCAGCCGCATTAAACAATAAGCTGATACTGAAATACAGCTTTTCCGGATGCATCCGCGTGAGTCCGGCAATTAGTAAGGGCTGCCGCATTGGGCAATTAGCACATTAGCTAATTAGCACATCAGCACATTACCCATAAATATCAAGCAGCCCCTCAGGCAGCTCCACATGCACCTGTTTCTTCTTTTTATCAATTTTCAGCAGGAAGTCCTCATGTACGGGTATCAGGGCTTCCCTGCCTTTTAAATCGATACGGCAAAGCAATTGATGCGGTTGTTCTATCACTTCAAGGATCTCGCCGATATCTTCGCCCTCATTGATGATATGAAAACCCAGCAGCATAATGGGGGCCGATTTGGCCACATACTTTTCGAATTCTTCCTGCGGCAGCCAAACGCGTTTTTGCATCAGCCGGTGGGCGGCTTCCTTTGTATCGATGCCTTCGAATTTGAGATACAGTTCTTCGTCGTTCCTGATGCGGGTGCTTTCGATGAAATAGGGCAGCATTTCGTCTTTCTTCACCTCGATAAAAATGGTTTCGAGGCCCTTCAGCGAGGTTTTCTTGCCCAATGAGTGGTGCAGTACCACTTCTCCTTTTACGCCGAAAGTGGCCACTATTTTTCCAACACTGTGATAGTTAGTCATATGCCGGGCAAAGGTAGAAAAACCAATGTGATAATTAGCCAATGTGCTAATGCGCTAATGCCCGATAGCTTAAAAAGCGTAGACTTAGTCTCTCTGAAAAAGCTTCCTTCAGGCATTTCTCATCCCTTACCGTTCTATCCAGAGAACAAATAGGACGAGACAAACTGTTGAGGAATTGCGCTACAATTACACTGCCATCCGGCCATTCCGCTGAACGACCACTCCGTACCAGATACTTCTTAAAAGAAAAAAATCCCGGTACATAAGTGCCGGGATTTAACAAGTTGACAGCTAGCTATACTGCTTTTTACTCGCCTCTGCGTGGTCTTACAGGTGGTCCACCAGCACCTCTGCGAGGTCTTCTATCCTTTGCATTGGTTTCCTGGCGTTTTTTAACCTGAACTTCGTGCTCGGCATGCCACTTCTGGAATTTTTCCATAGCGGTAGCTTCGTCGAATAGACCCAGTTTTACACCACGCAACAAATGTTTCAGGTACAGTACACCTTTGTATGACAGAATTCTGCGCACAGTATCAGTAGGTTGAGCGCCTTTGTGCAGCCAATCGAGGGCTTTCTGGCGATCTAACTGAATTGTTGCAGGAACTGTAAGAGGGTTGTAAGTACCTAATTTTTGGATAAACTTACCATCACGCGGAGAGCGTGCATCGGCCACTACGATGAAATAAAAAGGTCTTTTCTTAGACCCATGGCGTTGCAGTCTGATTTTAACTGGCATCTTAAATAGAAATTTAAATGCGTGAACAAATAGGGTTACTTTCCATTATAACGATTGCAAAAATAACAATCGAACTGATTTTTCCAAATTTAATAATCCTTGTGAATAATTTTTACCTAACTGCATTATTTCTCTAAGAAAAACGCATGCAAAAAAAGTTCAAACAACTGTTACCGGTTACCAGTTCCCGGTTTTCCTGGTAACCGGCGCCTGGTAACCGGTATCTATCTTTTCATGCCCATTCTGCCCATAGGCATCTTATTCATCATTTTCATCATCTGTTTCATCTGCTCAAACTGCTTCAGAAAAGCATTCACTTCAGTGAGATCTTTTCCGGCGCCTTTGGCAATCCGTTGTTTACGGCGCGCATCGATCAGATCGGGATCGTTACGCTCGGCCGGGGTCATGGAGTTGATCATTGCCTCGATGCCTTTGAACGCATCGTCGCTGATGTCGATGTCCTTGATGGCTTTACCAACACCGGGGATCATTCCCAACAGGTCTTTGATATTACCCATCTTTTTTATCTGCTCGAGCTGTTGTTTGAAATCTTCGAAATTGAACTGGTTCTTGCGGATCTTCTTTTCCAGTTTGCGGGCTTCCTCCTCGTCGAACTGCTGTTGCGCTTTTTCAACCAGGGTAGTGATGTCACCCATACCCAGAATACGCTGCGCCATACGTTCGGGATAGAACACATCGAGCGTATCGAGCTTTTCGCCGCTGCTTACGAACTTAATGGGCTTTTGAACCGTGTATTTGATAGAAAGGGCGGCGCCACCGCGGGTATCACCATCGAGTTTGGTGAGCACCACACCGGTGAAGTTAAGCCGATCATTAAACGCTTTTGCAGTGTTCACGGCATCCTGACCGGTCATGGAGTCAACAACGAACAGGATCTCCTGTGGGTTAACAGCCGATTTTACATTGGCTACTTCGGTCATCATAGCCTCATCGATGGCCAAACGGCCGGCGGTATCGATGATGACCACGTTCCTGTTTTTAGATCGGGCTTCTTTGATAGCATTGGTGGCTATCTGAACCGCATCTTTATTTTCGGGCTCACTGTAAACATCAACCTGAATTTGTTCGCCCAGTACTTTCAACTGGTCGATGGCCGCAGGGCGGTAAATATCGGCTGCTACGAGCATGGGCGAAAGCCGGCCCCTTGATTTGAGGAAATTGGCCAGTTTGGCGCTGAAGGTGGTTTTACCGGAACCCTGTAAACCGGCGATGAGGATAACGGCCGGATTGCCCTTGGCATTGAATTCGCTTTCGGTGCCCCCCATCAGTTCAACCAGCTCGTCTTTCACGATCTTCACCATCAGCTGGCCGGGACTTACTGCCGTTAATACTTTATGACCCAGGGCTTTATCTTTTACTCTATCGGTAAATTCCTTGGCAATTTTATAGTTTACGTCGGCATCCACCAGGGCGCGGCGAATGTCTTTTACGGTTGCAGCAATATTGAGGTCGGTAATGCGGCCTTCACCTTTTATCTGTTTAAAGGCCGATTCCAACCGGTCGGTAAGATTTTCAAACATAACTTCCTGTTTTAATGAGAAAAAGGCATCAAGGCAACAAGGCATGAAGGCGACGGTAAGGAACCCCGGTACCTTCATGCCTGTTTGCCTTTTTCTAAAAGCAAAAAAGTGAATATACCCTAAGTTATATTCACTTTATGGACTGCAAATTTACAGGAAGTAAATTTTGTTGTGTAAAGTTTCTTTTGCCGGCTATAATTTTTTAGGTTAAACGCCCAAAAATCCCCGCAGGGCCTTTGAACGTGAATTGGTACGCAACTTGGTAATTGCCTTGTCTTTGATCTGGCGAACCCGTTCGCGGGTGAGATTGAATTTTTCGCCGATATCTTCCAGACTCATTGGATGATCGACTCCCAAACCAAAGAAATAGCAAATCACTTCTTTTTGCCGTTCGGTAAGCATTTTCATCGAACGCTCGATCTCCTGTTTAAGGGATTCCTTGTGCTCGATGTTTGTTTCTGCGCGTTCGGCATTGTGATTCTCCAGAACATCTATCAGGGTATTGTCTTCCCCTTCAGAGAGCGGAGTATCCATGCTTACGTGGCGGGCAGCGATGCCCAGGGTAGCAGAAACTTCCTCGGTTTCGAGCTCCAGCAGATCGGCCAGTTCTTCGGGCGAGGGTTCCCGCTCAAACTCCTGTTCCAGTTGCGAAAACGCTTTCTGGATCTTGTTTGTTAACCCTACTTTGTTCAATGGGAGCCTTACAATGCGCGATTGCTCGGCTAATGCCTGAAGAATGCTTTGGCGAATCCACCACACGGCGTAAGAAATGAACTTAAAACCACGGGTTTCATCAAAACGCTGCGCTGCTTTAATGAGACCCAAATTACCCTCATTGATGAGGTCTGGTAATGAGAGGCCTTGATTCTGATACTGCTTGGCTACGGATACAACGAACCTTAAATTCGCTTTCGTTAGTTTGTCAAGGGCTGCCTGGTTTCCTTGCTTGATCAAACCCGCGAGTTTTACTTCTTCTTCGGGACTGATCAATTCAACTTTTCCGATTTCCTGCAAGTATTTTTCAAGGCTCTGAGATTCACGATTCGTAATTGATTTCGTGATCTTGAGTTGCCGCATACTCATAGGTAGGACATTTTAAAGGGTTTTTTAGGTTAATAACGGTCAATGGTTTTCAAAAAACGAAATACCTGTCCTATTTGTTATATGAACAAGCATTAAGTTCTTAAAAAAACCTAAAAATCTTTCCACCTAATATAGCGATTTATTCCCATTTTCCTCAAAAATATTCATAATGGGCTGAGCTTCAGATATATGAAAAATTTTTGCTTATTTACTCATTTTTAGCGCTTTTTACCTGATTTTGCCAAAAAAAAATTTTGAGGGTAGCATTATTTTTCTATAATTGCACCATTGGTATTTTCTAATAAAGATCAATACAAGGGTTAGATGAGTAAGAAACAAATATTTACGTTAGAGTATCCGGTAAGATGTTCTCCTTCCATTTTATACGAATTCTTAAGTACCCCTGCAGGTTTGCAGGAATGGTTTGCCGATAAAGTAGACGAAAGAGACAACGTTTTCAGTTTTTCATGGAACGGCACTACAGACAAGGCTGAGGTTATGGAAAGCGAAGAAGAAAAATTTATCAGGTTTCATTGGTTGCACGCACCCAAAGATGAATATTTCGAATTCAGAATTGAGAAATCAGAAGTAACAAATCAGACCATCCTTGTTATTAAAGACTTCGCAGACAAAGGCGATGTTAAAGACCAAAGCCAGCTATGGGGCTACCAGGTGAAAGACCTGTTTCACCGGCTTGGAAATTAAATGATGGATGTGATAATTGTTTCGTGTAGATCAATCAATAATGCCTTTGACTGATTCCATTGAGGAAGTGATATTTTAGCGGATAGCTTGCAAAAATTATTAGCCAGCAGAATTTCTTCTACATCAGATGAATTCAACTGGGTAAGAGGCTTGTAATTGTCATCATCAAATTCATGCCGCCACTCCTCCCCGCTAACACATACATAGAATTGCTTTGTGGTAAGTAAGGAAAAGTTATTAAGCAGTTGTTGCTCATACCGCTTTTTATACTCCCCTTTTAAATGCAGGGTCACGCTTAAAAAATGTCCCCACCAGAACATGGTGCGAATGGCAAACGCGTCATCGCGGGTAAACAATCGTGGGTAATCGAGCATTACCCAGGGCAACCCCCTGTAATTTTCCCCTTTTGAGATCTTTGGTGAAGGAACCAGTACTTCAGCCGGCAACATACCGCTCCGGGCATCGAAATTATCACGAAGTTGGTGGGCCACATCGCCGAACAAAGCAAAAACTTTTTCTATTATTGTATTCTTTGTTAAAAGCCAGCCGGCATTTTGCACCAGCGACAATTCCTCTGCTGAAAGCTGTATTTTTGCGGCATTCATCTTATAAAATTACAGGAACCAAATATCACCAACCAAAAAAGCGCTAAAATCCAATCATGGAGCTACGTGATGAGATTTGAACTTTGTGTTTAATTTGAACCCTGGAATTGGGGGTTGGAAATTTGGGATTTCTTTTGGTTCTTGAGATTTATTTGGATCTTGTGAATTGTGATTTGAGATTTTTTAAGCATATAAATGATAAAGAAACTCGACATACT
>CBIHPC010000321.1:0-6491 GCA_966211305.1 uncultured Niastella sp. | reverse complement strand
CTATTTTTCTGCACAAAATCAACGGGCTTAAAGCAGCAGGCGTTTCCTGATCAATCGCGGGGGTTCCAAGGGAGCCCCCGTTTTTTTATACGGGTGTCATATGTAACGGAAACAGGCCAGCGATCATAAAAAATTTCCGCTACACAAACAGCTGCGGTAATTTCGGAAAAAAACTTTCTATTTTTACCCCCCTTCCAAACAGCATTCTCCGGCAGTTCGAGCACTACTGCCACCATTATCTATTATTCAAAATTATCCATTATGAAAATTTTCGCCTTGATGATCGCTACTTGCTTTTGCGTCTATACGGGCCTGTGTCAACACAGAGAAATGAACGATACCGCAAATGACCAGCGGGAAAAAAATTATTTTCTGGACCCGGACGGTGAATACAGGACCACGTACCCGTCAACCATTTCCCGCAGCGTTTTAAGCACAAAACCATTCCTGGACAGTGTACGGAACTATTTAAGAAAGCACTTCGTGACAAAGGCCAAGGAGGCTCATTGCAGCCGGATCGTCGTGTATTTTCCTGTAGAAAATCTTAGAAAACCACTGATACGCAAGTACGATGTCATGCGCTTGGAATAAGGGGTTTGAACAACACCATCAGGCGTTACCGTAAGGGTGCAGCCGCTTATGGCATCTGGCGCCTAGTCCGAACCTTATTAGCATACAGGATGAGCGCGGTGGTTCTGCCTTTACAGGACCGCCGCGCTGTCTTTACACAGGGACATATCGTCGTATGGGACACCGCTTGCTGCTGCGTTTTACGGATCAGCAGTTCCAACCAGGTACTCATAGGTATGCCGCAGGCGGTTAAACAGCCACTGGTTTAATTCGTCGCACAGCTCGATTACGGTATCGATAAACTGCTCGATTTCTGCGTCGAGCGAGTGGTCGTTCTCTTGCCCGGAAGGGTACCGAAACTCCATCGCAACGTAAACGCGTGTTTTATATTTCAGGGGCCGGACATGACCTCGCGCGGCGATTGTGCCGTCCTGGAGCTGGCGGATCACATCTGCGTCGGCCAGCAGTTCCGGCACAGTCATTTCAACGCTGAAAACTTCCCTGCGGCCCGCCTTTCCGTTGAGGCCCGCGAGTAACCTCTTTACGTCGATTTCAGCAAAAAAGCTGCAGCCCGCACCCTCATGGTAGAACCCGCAAAAGCAGGCGTGGTTCAGGTCAACCGTTAATCCAAAATGGGAAGCCATTGATTGAAACTGAAAGTAGACCGGTTCCCACCATCCGAAGCGCAGGCGGGTGTCCTGAAAATAACGCACTGGGGCCAGCGCCTGTTCGCTGGTGGCCTCGCAGCCGGTGTATAAGGTTGTGTGTGTGTCTATCATAAATGTTGTTTTTAAATTGATGAATAGGAGAAAATGGAAAAGGGACCGACGTGGTCCCTTTTGCTATTTTTTGCAGCGGTACTGCTCGTATTCTCTGGCCAGCTCGTAGAGGCCACGGTTACTGATCAAAAAATCCGTTATATCGATGGTCTCCTCGAATTGATCGTCTTGCCAGCCGGCCACAAATGCATGCTTGAAGGACTGATAGAGGGCCCGTGCCATCCATTCATGCGGCATGATCTCAAGGCAGATCGCAAGGGCTGTTTGTGCTGGGCCGCTGCCCAGGTAGCCCCAGTTGAACCCTGTAGGGCTGTGGTTGTAAATTTTCAGGCTGCGCTCAGAATGCAGTTCTCTGCCGTCGAGGAATAACCGGTTGGTACGGCCGCGCTTGCCGCAGATAGTAAATACAAGCTTTTCCATAATTCAATTTTTTGATGAGGAAATAGTTATCGGTGCGCGTCAGGTTTTTTGGCTGGCCAGCCGCAAGGAGGAACGGAATATCAATGACGGCCCTTGAGCGTAGGCTCGTGTTTATATGCCGTAGTTCCTTGCCAGGCTGCCCACCATCAAAACCTATGTTTGTGCCGTAATTAATGCGAATCCCAACGTCTAAAAAATGATTGCAGGATGCAGGTAATGGGGAGTGTCCCAAACGAGTGGCAAATGCGATTGGATTCGAAGGGAAATGGGCAGAAGCGGTTGCGCGGTTCCTACAATGAAAAATTTTCGATTAGCCGGGGCCGGAACGATGGGTTTTCGCTAACTGCCGTATGACGGAATTTGCCAAAAAGTGAACGGATATTAAATAGGCGGTAGCGCTTTTGTATTGGGCCGATTTTGCTTTTTTCAGGTGGCTAAGTTTGTCTCGTAACCCATCCAGGGTTTAGGTGAACTTTTTCGCTAACCAGTAACCCACACGGTATAAGGGGAGTGCCAGGCCGGGTGCGTTATCGGTTAAAAAGCTATAGCGCCTGTAACTGAACAGGGCGGTAGCGGCGGCAATAATCCAGGTGAAGATCCTGCCCGTGTCAGGACTTAGGCGCAACATAAACTTATCAATGGATTGGAATACCAGCCATGCCGGCATGATACAGGCGTATGCGATGCAAAGAAGAAAAATTGGAACCCACAGAAGGTTTCCTGCTTTCTGCAGGGCTATGATCATTCCCTTTAACACATAAAGAAAAAGGAACAGTGCAAAAGCAAAACCCACAATGCTGGTCATCCACAGGACGGCAGCTTCTTCTTTATTCAAGACCAGGTCCGACAATACGTAACCGGTAAAAAGCAACGGTATATAAAGCAAGGTTCGGAATAACAATTTACCAAACCCCCATAAACCTCCCAGGTTACGGTCGAAAAGATATTGTTCGCTATTGTAGTGTGTGTATTGCATAGGGACTTCATTAATAATTTTTCAGTACCTATAAACTTTTCAAGCTGTCGTCCTGCCTTCCATGTTCACGTATTATGCAGGACGGCAGCTTTCCGGCCTTTTTTCGCTGGCCGGTACCGTTATGCCGCAAATTCAATGCCCGGTGTGTTGTTTTCTGAGAAAATATATGTGAAAAAGCCGGATAAACCACACTATCCGGTCACGAGATTTTACTAGCTTTTCGTGATGCCAGCACCGTCTGCACAAGGGCGACCGTTTGTTTGGAAATCCGCTTTTTAGCTACGACCGGGTGGCTGCCGCCCAACCAGTCTCGAATGCGTCCGCGGAGCAAGGCTTTAAATGTCATCCAAGCGATTTTGCGGCGTTCCCTTTTTATATCAATCGAAGCAAGTGCCGGGTTAGGGGTTATTATCATGCGGCTGTAAAGGGCCTCGTTTTCCGGTGTAAGCGCCCTCCAGTTCTTTAGCTTATACCGTTCGGCATCTGTCAGCGGCCCTATCATGTTTGTGGCTTCTTTAAACACGATCACCGAAATTTCTGTGGGAGGTCCCATAGGAAGTTCGCTTTTCGCCATAAATATTGCTGCCAGCTTGTTTAAAATTTCTTCGTTCCCACGGGACTGTGTCTTCCAGTTTTCCAACTTGTTTTTTTGTGAAGCTGTAAGGGTCTCGCCGTTTTTATATTGCCTTACAATCAGGGTGGCGATTGTTTTCGTACAGTACATGGCTTTTTTTATAGAAACAAATTAACAGCGGTAAAGCACTACTAAGCGGAACAACTGTTTTTCAACAGGGGCCGGGCCAGCCATCCCGGTCGGGGCCTACCGGTGTGGATAATTTCATTCGCCAGCCGTTTTACTGGCGGTGTCATTATGTTTGGGCTGGGCCGTCTGCTCTTTTTGAAGGGCGACTAACTTATCATGCAGATCGCGCCAATACTCGTGAAGGCGTTTATCCACCTGGGCGAAGGTGGGGGCTACATGGCGGAAGTCCATAAACATACTTGCCTGTTTTATTGCTTTGGCCAGATCGGTGACCGTCATCGGCTTTCCATCTAAATAGATTACTTGCATATATCACTGTTTACTTTAAAGTATATAGGCAAGCAGCTTTTTTTGGCTGCTTGCCTCGCACCGTTATACGGGTATGGGCTGACTTTTCAGGTCGGTCAGGTTTTGGAAAAATCCCCGATACCGCAATACTCCTTCAGAGAACATTCTTCGAATAAGTGAACTGCCGGTCTGCACCAATGCGGAGTTGACAAACAGGTCTTGTTCAGCCAGTGCTTCGGCAAGGGAACAACTTGGTGTGGTGTCGGTTTTTGCTTGTTTCAACTGGTCTTTGTACTCCACCGTAATGAGGGGTAGGTCGCCTACCGTCTGGAACTTTTTGGAACGGGGTTGTTGTACAGGGCTGATCGTGCCGATAATCATCTGGCCGGTGTCCCGGCCATTTCCAAAATCAACCCAATAGATCGGTCTATACAAGGCATGGCGGCATTCTCGTCCGCCTGTGAGAATATCTGCAATTTCAAACCGCGTATCTGCATGATCTACGCAGCTTATCGTCAGGTTGGCGTACTGCTGCTCGTTCATCCCGGAAAGATTCGCTTTATTGTAGTGAAACGGCATGGCCTTCCAATCGGTGCCAAAAAAGCGGTTAAACCGGTTGATCAGGGTTACGGCTTTGTTTCTGCCGGTATCAGATTCGGCAAACAATTGCCGCCCTAAATTTGCTTCGGACACGGTGTCGCCATCAAACAACCGTACAAACAGGCCGGGATGCCGGAAGGCAAGCAACGCATGGTTCATACGGGAAAGGGCTGAAAGCATCTGGCTGCCATTTCCACCGGCACCGATCAGGTTCACTAGGATGGGGTTGCCGGGTTTGTGCAGATAGCTATCTACGATGTGTACACGCTCTAGGATATTCATTTGATTAAGTCGTTTAGGTTTCTATTCGTTGGTTTGAGTACGTCCACGGGAAAAGGCTTTTGCGGGTCTGCTACCAGCTCCTGCCACAGGGAAACGAGGTTGCCGGTAATGGGTGTATTGCCTTGGATGCTATGGCAGAAATAGCTTTTCCAGAAATAGGTTTCCCACTGGGCCATAAAATCGAGAATGCTGGCATCCTCGTCAATTTCAATATCTACTGTTCCCATACATACGCGGCCATCGTCATAGATGTTAAAAAAGGGGGCATATAACAAGGGCGTTTTTTCGGTGGGCCGCTCATCAGACTTTAATGCGAATACTTCTAAGGTGTGGTTGTATGCCTTCCATACTAAGGGTGGAACGTGTGCCGTACCACTGGGAATGGTCAATTCCTTTTTGAACAACAATTCCACCTGACGCGCCGGGGTATACCAAACGGCAAAGCCTTGTTCCGTATCGGTGTAAAGCAGATTGGCGGGCCATACGCCTTTATAATGCAGGAACCCGGTGCGCAATTCCCGGCTTGTGTTCAGCGCCTTTGCCAGGGCTTTGCATTCATTTACCGTCAGGGGGTGGGCATTGACGGGCCTTCCTTTTGCGTCTATATCGTAGCTTTCCACCCGTACGTCGTTCTGGTCAGCATTGTTTTCATAGACCAACATAGCCTTTTTAGGCAGGTAGAACTGTCCAAATTCAGAAGTAACAATGTTCATGGCAGGTTATTTAAAAAGTAGATGAATGTGTCCAAAACCTCATACAGCCGCTGTTCAAAGTCGAAGTCGTGGGTTTCGACAGGTTGTGGCGTATCGAACAATTGAATCGACTGCGGTTCTTCCGTGTGTACCGCTTCCCCTGTGTCGGTACAGACATATTCTCTTATTTGCTCACCTAAGTATCCATGCCGCGACCAAAAAAAAGAAAGGTATTTGTCTACCTGCACGGTTTCGTAATAGTCATGATCTTCTCGCTCCGTTGGTATTTTGTCGGTAAAGCGGCGGGTAGGATATTGACGGTACAGGTCAAGTGCTTGTTTGGCCATTTCTGCAAACACAGATTCCAGCAGCGTACCAGGCTCATAGTTAGCTACCTGTTTTTCAAATTGTTTCAATGCCCGCGGCTTGCTAATTAGGTTCAAAATAGTCTGGCCGGCCGCTTTTGCATTTTCAACGTCCTTTACATATTCGGCAAATTCTTCAGTCTTGTACTCACCCTCACTGTCAAACAGCATCGATTCGATACATTCGGTTGTATAACTGATATAGGTGCTTTCATCCGTATAAAATGGAATGCGTACCGCCTGATAGATCCAAGCCATCACGGAAAGGATCAGCCGGGCGGTGTTCATTGATTTTTTGGTTTCCAACAACCGGTATACCGGTTCTATCGGGATAAAGAACTCGATAGCCGGGAACGTTTTAACAGTTCCCACACTGATACCTTCCGGCTGTTCAACTATCTGCAACTCCAAATCGGGGTGCTGTTCGCGTAGTTCTTCTGCTATCTGTGCATGGGCGGTGTGTATATTGACCGGGTAAAGCTGATCGGTGACAGCCGGTTCGGCCAGCCGGTACAGCGCGCACACGTTTCGCAGGGATGAAAAAAATGCAGCTTCCACCTCTTGCTGGCGGCTTTGAAACCGCCAGCTTTGTTGAATGAGGGGTGGAAAAGCATAATCTAAAAAACCACATCCAGAAGGTGGGAAGGCGCTGCTCGTAGCCGGTCTTTTTTTATGGCTTCTGCGTCCCGCAGATAGTTGATCCTTCCTGTAAACTGTTCGATGTTGCGATATAACTGACATTGCTTTTGAGATTGA
>CBIHPC010000320.1:0-6530 GCA_966211305.1 uncultured Niastella sp. | reverse complement strand
TGCATTCGTTTACGGTTGACGAAGTGACTTCCGTTACATTTGAGGCCAAAGCACGGAATAAACGTAAAGCAAAAACGGAAGTACCGCCATGGATCATTCCCGGCGGCTGGAAGTCATATTTGTTCGTTGATGGCAGCAGCACCTACATCTGGTCATCACCCTCACCACTTACAACCAACCGGTCAATCAACTTCAGGCAGGGGGGTGTTGGCCCCTATAATGTATCGAAAAGTTATATCAACACGGAAGCATATCATAATCTGCAACCAGGGTACGACTGGAAGCGCACCTATCATGCTATTTACAGCGCTGCCAGTTTTCATCATCCAAATGAAGGAAAGGTTTCGCTTGGTTTTTTGCATGGCGAGAACAAGAACTACGTTTCCGGCGATGCCAAAAACCCCATGAGCAAAAAATATCCAAACACCATCCAGAAAAATTGTCCCATCGATCCGTTCGATCATACCACCTATTCGGGCGGAAGCCCCTACATTGAAGGGTGGAAGGCCTATAACGGTATCATCAGTGCAGCCTGGGTGCCCAACAACGAGGCCACCAACTGGGGCCAGCAGTTTTTTTCCAATGAACTGGGGCCAATCGTTTGGCCGGCAACCGCATACGTAACGAAGCAGGGTGTTAAGGCCACCTGCGGATTAAGACATCCTTCCTCCATCGTTCATAATAATTACGTTTACGTTTATTATGTTGAAAGCGGCGCTTTTGCAAATAATATCCCCGATGAAGAAGGCTGCCACGAGGGTATAAAGGTAGCGCGGGCGCCACTGAACGATGCATTGACCCCCCTTAGCTACGAGGTGTATTATAAATCACCGAACGGGGCGGAATCGTGGAACCGCTCATTACCTGAGGGCTTTACCAAAGAAAGAATGCTTGATTTTATAACGGTAAAAGGCGGCAAGGCAACCGATATTATGGGTGATGCAAAAAATGAGGCCCAGGAAATAAGGTTCAGTGTTGCCAAAGTTGAGAATGAGCATTACTTCATTGGCGTGGAAGAATTCATCGATCATACGGATAACAAATTGTGGAAGATCGCCATCCGGTTTTCCGCCGATCTTGTTCACTGGACCGACCGCAGGTTCATTGTAAGATCGGCCCCCGCATGGGATCAGATCCGTGTAAACTATCCCATTTTCCTTAGCAGCGACGGGTGGTCAAATACCGAGATCGACATCAATGACTTTTATATTATCGGCACCGATCCCGGTGTCAACAATTCAGTGAATAAAATACATTTAACAGCAAACACTACGAAAGATTTTGCCAGCCGGTTAATGCTTCAGTCACAAGGGTTGCTGCACAGTGTTCTTCCCAACCCCAACGCCGGACTATTCACCCTGAACTATTATATTGACTCTTTATCGGCGGTTGAAATAACCATGCATAGTATGCATGGGCACCAGGTGGGTATGTGGCGTAGTGAAAAAAAGCCAGGCAAATACCGGGAGGAATTCAACATCAGCCGGTATCCCGCCGGTATTTACCTGGTAGCTATCAGAACGCGAAACCGGTATAACGTGTACCAGGTTTTGAAACGCTGAACGCCGGGCGGTGATTGCGAGGCGCACTTACCACACACGGCGTAAAAACCGCAGCCAGTTGCCGTGCATGATGTTTTCAACGTCCTCCTGTTTATATCCCCGTTCCTTTAACAGTGCCGGGATCTTTTGCAGATCGGCAATAGTTTCCAGGTCGTACGGCGATTGCTCTTTTCCAAAAGCGCCGTCCAGGTCGGTACCGATACCAACATGAAGCGTATTACCTGCCAGTTGACAGATATGATCGAGATGATCGAGCATTTTATCGAGGTTGCAGTTCATTCCTTCCGGCGTTGATTGCTGCCGCACCCAGCCCGGCACCATCATCCATGCGTCGAGCGCGCCGCCAATTACCGCTCCCCTTTCAATCAATACCTTTATCATTTCATCGCTGAACTGCCGGTTATGATCAACCAATGCGCGGCAATTGTTATGGCTGGCCCAAACGGGCCCGTTGAAAATGCGCATGGCATCCCAAAAAGCATCATCACATAAATGCGTAGCATCGAGGATCATGTTCAGCCGGTCCATTTCTTTTAACAAGACTGCACCCATCTCCTGTAAACCACCGGTTGCATCGGTACCATTGGCATAACGGCCGGGGCCGTAATGGGCCGGGCCAACCGCTCTCAATCCATAGGCATGCGCTTCTTCAAGATGTTTTATCGTTACCAGCGAATCAGCGCCTTCGAGACTTAAGATATAACCTACAGGTTTATTATCATCGGGTTCACCATTCAACCATAATGCAATGTGGCTTTCAAGCTCATGTTTGTTTTTTATCATTACCATTTCGCCGGCGGCCTCCATCGCTTTGTACCAGGCCAGCTGCGCCTGCGTTTGCGCCCAGGCCTGTTCGGGTGAATGCCAGCCCGGCAAAGGATTTCCCGGCCCTGCATACCGGGCGATCTGGGTGGCCACTACCAGCCCGATATGCCCCTTTCGTAACTCGGGCAGCGCTACAGTACCTTTTGCCCGGTCGGGTTTATCGGTTAATCCTGCCTCGCGTTTACGAATATCCATAACCGGCTGCCGCAGATCGCGGTTCCATTCCATGGCATTCATACCAAGATCCAAATGTGCGTCTATAGTAAACATGTAAATACTCCTGCGTTTTTAGTTCCGGTTCAATACTTTTATGTAACCGTGCCACGGTCGCGAACCGTGACACGTTTTTTTTATCGTATAATTCTTCCCGACGCGCCCTGTTGCATAAATTGTTCTACTTCCTGCTTATTGATGATTGCCCAGTCGCCCTGAACACTTTGCTTCAATGCACCACAGGCCATTGCAAATTCAATGATGGCCTGCGGCTGCAGATCTTTCATGAGGCCATATAACAAACCGGCAGTAAAGGCATCACCCGTTCCGATCTGATCGGTAATAAACGGCAGCCGGTAGCCGGCTGTAAAATAGTATTGCCCCTGATGCATCATGGCTCCGGAATATTCGTGCATCAACCCCTCTGTCTTCCGAAAGCTCATGGCCAGCGTTCTCATGGCCGGTAATCGTTTGCGCAATGCGTTGCTGCACTGTTTAAAGCGGTCTTCCGGCGAGGCGCCTTCAGTTGTTTTAATTCCATAGTAAATAGCAGCAGCATCGAGGTCGGCCACCACCACTTCGCTGTATTGTAACAATGCAGGCATAATGTCGGAAGCTTTCTTCCCATACTTCCACAACGTGCTGCGATAGTTGAAATCGGCGGAAATGATGACGCCATTCTCTTTTGCCACAGCCAGCGCTTCGGCACATACATCGGCCGCGCTTTGCGAAACTGCCGCTGCCACACCCGACCAGTGGAAATAAGCGGTGTTATGCAATGCATTTTTCCAATCGATCATACCCGGCTGCAGTTCGGCATAGGAAGAACCGGCCCTGTCGTAAATGACGCGTGTGGGCCGGAGATGATTGCCGGGCTCGGTAAAATAAAGTCCCAGCTTTTCGCCGCCATAAACTATATGACCGGTAGCCACACCATGGCTTTGCAACTGTTGTATACCGGCCAGGGCAATATCATTATCAGGCACCCGGGTAATATACCGGGTGGGAATGCCAAGCCGGGAAAGTAACACGCAGGCATTGGCTTCCGCGCCGGCATAATAAGCTTTATATTCCTGGGTTTGTAAGAACCGTTGAGATCCTGCGCTGTGCAACCGCATCAAGAATTCACCAAATGCGGTTACCTGAACAGGACCATTTACTGGTGGCATCATCATTAAGTTCTTTTAATGGTGAAAGAGGAATGGTCAATGGTTTTACGAATTTTGCGCTTTCCGGCTAAAATCCAAAACCTAATTTCCTGAACCTTCCGGCTTCCGACCACTGACTTCCGGCTTCCGTCTTCAAAACAACTCGAACATTGCTTCTATTTCCACCGGTATATTATCGGGCAGCGAACCAAAACCAACAGCGCTGCGCACGCCGATCCCATTCTCTTCACCCCATACCGCTGCAAATAATTCACTGCACCCGTTTATTACATAGGGGTGCCGTTCAAAATCGGGCGTACAATTCACCATACCCAATACTTTTATTACCCGTTTAATGGTATCGAGGCTGCCAATATGTGTTACGATCGTCGATAACATAGTTAACCCTACCTGCCGGGCGGCCAACTTACCTTCTTCAATATTCAGTTCGCTGCCTATACGGCCAATGATCAATGTTTTGTCGTCACGAACAGGCCCGTGGCCCGATAAATACAGATACTTTCCATCGATAAGATAAGGCTTGTACACTCCCAATGGGGTGGGAGCAGGCGGTAATCTCAATCCCAGTTTGTTGAATCTTTCTTCTGCGTTCATGTTTTAGTTATTTGACATTTTATATTTAACCTATGATCCCGTCCAATATCATTACACCGGCCAGTCCCGTCACGGCTACGATCGTTTCCATCACCGACCATGTTTTTATAGTGTCTTTTATGCTCAGGTTGAAATACTCTTTAAACAGCCAGAAACCGGCATCATTAACATGCGAGAACAATAAACTGCCTGCGCCAACCGACAATACCATCAGGTTGGGATCAACCCCCGAACCTGCAAGCAGCGGGGCAATGATACCGGCAGTGGTTAACCCGGCAACCGTTGCAGAGCCTACGCATATACGTATGATACCGGCCATACACCAGGCCAGGATCAACGGATGTACCGGCCAGGTTTGTAAAGCCGATGCTATTTCTTTGCTCACGCCGCTGTCTGTCAATACCTGCTTCAATGCGCCCGAGCCGGCAATGATCAACAGGATCATGCCAACATCCTTAACCGCTTCCCCATAAATATGCATCACTTCCTTCATCTTCCTGCCATTACCCACGCCCAATGTGAAGGCGGCAACCAGCACCGATACCAGCATAATGAGCGCAGGTTCGCTTATCAACGTCATCAAGCCTTTGAATGATTCGAATTCATTAAAGAAATAGGTTACGACGGTAGTGGCGGTAAGCAGGAACACAGGCAACAATGAAGTGATAAAACTATTGGCGGTTCCCGGTAGCTTTGCCTTATCTATTGCCTGCGGCCTGAAAGTTTCAAGCGGTTGGGTTGAAATGTTTTTAATCGTCCTTGAAAATAACGGGCCTGCGATCACGATGGCAGGAATAGCTATTACCAGGCCATACAATAACGTTGTTCCCATTCCTGCCCCGAATTGTGTTACCAATGCGGTGGGTGAAGGATGCGGCGGCAAAAAGCCATGGGTTACCGATAAGGCCGCCAGCATGGGCAGCCCGATATAAACAGCCGGCAACTTATACTGATACACAACCGAAAAAATAAGCGGCACCATCAGCACAAATCCCACGCCGTAGAACAATGGAATGCCGATGATAAACCCGGTTATCATCAGGGCCCATTGCAAATAACGCACGCCGAATGCGTTCATCAACACCGTAGCTATCTTTTGCGCAGCGCCGCTTTCCGCTACCAGCTTACCCAGCATGGCGCCAAGGCAGATAATGCTAATCAATCCGCCCAGCGTATCGCCCATCCCATACTGAATGGATGCCATGATCTTTTCGACAGGCAGCCTCAGAAATAAACCGGCTATCATTGATACGATCAGAAAAGCCAGAAATGCGTTCAGCTTACCCCACGTTATCAGCAGGATGAGTATTACTATGCAGACCAGAACGATTGCCATTGACATTACCTGTTATTAATTTTTCTTTTAATCATTCAATTGTCACTTCATCTATCAGCAGCAGGGCGTTACCGCCTGCGCCATATTCACCGGCCGGTACGACACCTTTGTTTACGCCGGCCACTTTTATGTACCGTGCCTGAACGGGTTTTATGGTCCCTTTCACCATATTGATGCCGTTCACCGGAAATGATCGCTGCCGGTATACTTCCGTAAAATGCTCGCCATCTTTTGAAACCAGGAATTGTAACGAAACCGGCGCCCACATCCGCTGCCAGTGATAGTTCAGGGTGTTTACACCGAGTCGTGTAATTGTTTGCACTGAACCAAGGTCGATCACGGCACTGAGATCACTGCCACTAAAACCCAGCCACTGGCTGTCATTATACCTGTTGCTACCGTACAATCCATTTACCAATACATTGTTACCGGGGTTGAAACGTTCCATTGGCTTAAACTGCACTGTTACAGGCGCCCCCACTCCTTTGTGTATATGAACTGATTGCTGAAATAACCTGCCGGCGGGTTTTCCCTGTTTGTCAAATACCAGCGCTTTTAACGTGCCTGTTTTTGTTAGCGCAACCGGTGCGGTATATAGTTCACTCTGCCTGGTTGGAATAATGTTGTTAGTTGTATACCGGATCTCCGCGTCGGGCAGCGAAGTTTGCAGGCTCATTTGCACGGTATTGTTCTGTAAGGTTGTTGCATTGAATGTGATGTCATCAATATGCGCCGGATAATGGAGGCCGGCCAGTTGCATCAGTTCTTTCTGCGACCGTAACCGTTGCAGGAAATCGTTGTAATTACGCTGCGCTTTGGGCGTCCAGGCCA
>CBIHPC010000319.1:0-6532 GCA_966211305.1 uncultured Niastella sp. | reverse complement strand
AAATATTTACGGTTGCCTTTGTCTTTGTTCTCATAAAAATAACCGGCGCGGAAAAAGAACTGGTCGTTGTAACCATATTCAGCACCCGCTGAGATCTGGAACTCTTTCAGTTCTTCCTTGAAACCGCCGGGCGCATCATTGAATGAGCTGAACCAGCTGCTTACAACCGATTTATTGCGGTATTCGGCTGTGAGCGCAGAATCGGCAGATGGATCATCGGTCCAAACGGGTGGCGTTGGCACCAGCAGTTTATGCACATCCAGGCCGAAGGTTATTTTATTGGCTTCGTCAAAAGCTTTGGTATACGTAGTACCAAGGCTCAGGTTGGCAGGAATATAATCTCTTTGTGTTGCATCGTTCGTATAACCGATCTTTCCACCGAGGTTGGTTAATGTGGCGCCGAAGTTCCAGCCTTCGCCAATTTCATTTTGTCCGGTGTAGAAGAACGACAGGTCACCGGCCACTGAAGTACCGGGTTTGTAAGCAGTACCGCTTTGGGCCAGGTTTCCGGCGAGATTTGAGCGAATATAACGCAAAGCTATACCTAAACCGATCTTATCACTCAGTTTACGGGTATAACCGAAGTCAACACCAAACTCGCGGGGACGGCCATTGCCAAAATCGTTACCGCTTCCGTCGGTGAACTGAATGTTACCAAGGCTGAAATAGCGAATAGAACCACCCAATGCCGACTCTTCATCGAGTTTGTAATAACCGGCTAATGCCAGCAGGTACACATCATTGAGACCAAGGTCTTTCAACCAGGGTGTGTAGGTTAAACCCACACTGAAGTTCTTTTGTGCAAACGGCACTTTTGCCAGGTTCCAGAACGGAGCGCTGGCATCGGGTGAAGTTGCAACACCTAAATCACCCATAGCACCGGCACGGGCATCAGGTGAAATGCGTAAAAAGGGTACAGCTGTAGTAACTACATTGATAGGATCGGTTTGTGTGGTTTGGGCATTTACAGCCGTAACACCCGCCAACAGGAACATACCTACAGTTAGTTTGAAGAATTTTCGTTTCATTTTTTGAGTTGTCTTTAAGGATCATACCGCGTTCAACATTTTCCTCAATAGCAGTTTGGTATAAATAAAATCTTACCCATGCTTTTGTATTAAAGCGTGTTGATGCGGAACAATAAGAATTTTGGGTAAATTTTCCTGTCGATAGATATAGATTGGCTAAAATAAGTAATTTCTAAAATTGAACTACAGTATAAACAACTTTTCAAGCTTCTCCGCTGCTTTGCCATCAGCGGTTTGTACCCTCAGGCGGTAAATATACACACCTCTTCCGATTTTATCACCATATTCATCCCGGGCATTCCATTCCACGTCACTCGAACGGTTTCCGGTAGAAAATATTGTCCTGTTGATCGTTTTTACCAGCTTCCCTGTAACCGTATATACCTGAATTCGTATAAGTAATTCTTCCCCAGGCCGGTTATGCTCGAACCAGAAGGCGGTTCGGGTGGTAAACGGATTAGGATAATTCAATACATGGTCAAGGGCAAAATGCTCATTGGCCACTACCCTGAAATCGATGGTTGCCTCACCCGAATTATTGGCGGCATCCCATGCCTTTATGGTTAGGGTATGCGAACCGGGCGCCAGCGCCGGCATTTGAAACCGCACCGATCCCTGGCGATAATTATTCAGATCGCTCTCATAAAACTCATTCAGCACATATGCTGTTTTTTGATCATTATCAAGTGTAGCCACCAGGTCGTGCCCGATGCCCGTACCCAGGATATTGATACCCGATGAATCGGCCAGCTTAACCAGCAACACGGGCCGGTCGTTGGTAATACTGCCATTCACGAATTGCTCGTCATTTAAATACGCTTTAATGGTTGGACCGAGGGGGTCTGCCACACCATTTCCTGAGCCGCCGATGATAATATTTTTTAAAACCCCGTTGCCGTCCCTGCTGCCGTTATCGGCATAATAACTGATCTTTCCATTACCGTATTGATAACTAATATCTTTCGGCACCATAAAACTAAAAGAAAAGCGGCCACTGTTCACCGATGCCTTGCCTTTGAACAGGATATTTTTTTGCACCTGAACCGGCGTTACCTGGCTGCCGGGGTCATTTCCGAGGGTATTTACCGTTTGCGCCTTATCGAAGATGGTGGGATAGATGGTACCGTTAAAATCATTCAGCACATTCCCCAAATTGTCCTGCACCGCCCCGCTGATAGTATATTCAGTCAGTGCTTTTAATGTATCGGGGGCGCTGCTCACCGCCTGGCCGTTGATGGCTGTTGTTGTTACCTGGTAAGCGGGAAAAGCGATGGTAAGCGCCGGGTCGCCCAGCAGGGTGAACTTGCGGTTATTTACCACATCACCTAAAAAGTTATAGGTTACGTTCTTGGCCTGGCGAACCGCTTCGCCGAGGCTGCGGTAGCTGCTATCGGGCTTTTTCTGAAAAGCCGTTCTCAGGTAGTTTTCGTTCATTACCCGGTTGCTGAATGCAAATACCAGCCGGGTGGTGGTCATAAGGGCAATGGCGCCGGTTCTTTCGCGCAACAGCAGGTTCTCCCCTATGGAATTTATGAGCGGATTATCGTACGGCGCCACATCGCAGGTAGCGGTTACGAACAGGGGCAGTTTATTGGGGTTGTTGAATGTATTGATTATATCCTGGTCGAGCACCACTTCTTCGGCCAGGCGGCGGTACCCGCCATGCCCGGTATAGTTCCAAACCAGGGTACCGTTGTAAATTTTATTATTTATGGCCAGGTTCACTGCCGGGTAACGGCTGCCGGCCGAATTGCTTTCCTGTTGAAAAGCATCGAGGTATATTTTATCGGCGTTTTGCTGCGGCGCGGCGTCGGCAACGGCCGTTGCCATTATTTCGGCATCCTGCAGGTGCAGGTTATTGTCTTCATCGTCGGCCACAAATGTGCATTCGTTGCGCCAGGGGCCGAGGCTTTTGGGATCGTTATAGGCAACGATCTTATCAACGATGGCCTGGGCCTCGCGTTCATTTTTTGCGGGAATGCGGCCAATGCCAATATCGAGCAGGTAGGTGCCGGCGCCATTGATATCGTCATTATCGTTCAGCAGGCCAAAGAAATCGTCGGAAGTATAGGTTGCCAGCGGATCGAGCGAAACCGGGCTTTCCCAGCAGGGTACCATGTTGGTATTGTTGCTGATGCGGGTGCGGTAGTCGAAAGAGGCGTCGCCCAACAGCAACAGGTATTTAGGGGCTTTGGCAGAATCGCCGCCGGCGCGGTCGTAAAACATTTTTACATAATCGCGCAGGGCTGCGGGGTCGGGCGAACCGGATGAAAATTCATTGTACACCTGGTTAACCGTTACCGCTACGCCCGGCAGGTTATCGCGTTGCTGATGGTATTGAACCAGCCGCTGCGCCTGCCCCATCAGGGATGGGTGGGTTATGATTATATATTGGGGTATTGCGCTTCCATGCAGGTTTTGATTGGGCACCGCCCCTTCGCCTTTCGGGGTTAAAAACCCGGTACTATTGAATACTATGTATTCGTGCAAACGGCTGCAATCATTTGTGAAACGCAGATCGCTGCCGTTCATAGCACCTTGCATTCGAACGGGTTGCAACGGGTCGGTAATATTCCATACCTGGGTGGCGGCAGTGGCGTTCTTTATAATAAAGCTGCCCACTTTACCCGCGCCAACGCTGTTCCAGTCGTGAAAAAGCAGTTGATCGATGCCGTTCATTGAAAGATCTACGCGGGCCTGTACTTCTAACCAGTCGAGCCAGCCCTGGCTGCCCGTGCTGCCGGGCGTATAATCTACCCGCACGGTGAGCGGCGACTGGGTGGTACTGAAAGTTGCCGAAGCCTGCGCCGCCACGGCAAAGGCATCGTAGGAACCATTTCCGGTAGCGGGCACATTTATTTGCATAGCCTGCTGATTGTTAACGCTTACCGAAAAACGGCTGGAAAGCCCGAAAGAACGGGCCACACAGGCCGCCGAAATGGAAGCCGGTTCGGCAAGTATATGGGGCATGCTCACACTGTACGAGCGGGTAAGCGGTTTACCGCCGTTGTTCGAAAATTCTTCGCCATACCATTGCCGGCCGCTGCTGAGGAAGTTCACGGTATCCAGTTCATAGAACCAGCTGCGGGTGGCCGATGTAATGGTGGTATTGGGAGTGGCGGTAATATTTGTGGTGGTAATTCTTTTTCCATTCACCCCTATGTTCAGGTAATAATAAGCTGAATCGGTATATATATTCCGTTGGTGTTTAAAGGTTTTATTGATAGAATCTTTGAGCCAGGCATGCGGGCCGGCTGCATAAAAAAGAATATAATCTGAACCGGTGAGCTGTCCATCCCCCCCATCTTCCACCCATAAAGCGTTTTCAATAAGGTCGTCGGGTTTTGAGCCAACCGGCCTTTCGGGCAGCAGCTGGCAGCCGTTGCCAAACAACCTGACGGAAGATGATGAAAGTGAAGCAGTATTGATACCAAGGGAGGCGAGAAAAGGGAGGTCGATCTTATAAATTCCGGGGGCAGCTGTACTTATTTTATACCAGTTACCCAGCGCCAACACGGAATTGCCCGTATATGTACGTTGAGACAATGCCGGCAAACCGATAAAGGTAAGGATGCCGGCTATCATAAGGAGGATAACAGGTCTACAGGACATCTGGCCAAAAATAATTTATTTTACACCACAATCCTTTAAAGGATCAGGGCAGCAAAAAAAAATAATCCGTCCCCAATATGCCCGGCTCAAAATTTGAATAGAGTTGTGAATCGCTTTCAAATCAACGTGTCGTTGCTGAAGTACAGAAAATGTATTAGCCCGGTGTTGGTTTTACCAACAAAACGAGGGTAAAAGGTGCTGTAACACAGGTTGTTTTACTAAAAACCGGTATATTCGCCATCCCCGCAGTTTTTGTGGAAAAAGCAATTGGAAAAGCCGTACAATATTTGATTAGTAATAGCGTTTAACCAAATTGAACTAAAGGCAAAAGTCATCAAAATGAATTTGAAAAACCTATTTATCGTACTATCCTGCGCAGCCGCCGTGACCAGCTGTAAGTCCAACAAGAAAGAAAAGTCGGACGTTACCGGTTGGAATTACAATGACAAAAACATGGGCGGTTACCAGGTATCCCGTGAAAAAGAACAACGTACCGGTCCGGGACTGGTATTTGTTCAGGGCGGTACCTTCACCATGGGCGCCACTGAAGAAGATGTTATGGGCGAGTGGAATAACATTCCCACCCGTAAAACAGTAAACTCTTTTTACATCGACCGTACCGAGGTTGCCAATATTCACTATCGTGAGTATTTGTACTGGATAAACAACGTGTTCGATGGCGATGAATATAAAGATGTACGTTCAGGTGCATTGCCCGATACCCTGGTATGGCGCAGTGAGCTGGCTTACAACGAGCCTTTGGTTGAATACTACCTGCGTCACCCGTCTTATAACTACTACCCTGTAGTAGGTGTAACCTGGAGACAGGCTCACGACTTCTGTTTATGGCGCAGTGACCGCGTAAACGAAAAAGCTTTATTAGACAAAGGCTTTATCAACAAAACAAGCCTTAAAAATATTCAGGGTCAGGGAAGCGAGTCGTTCAATACCAAAGCATATTTGCTTGGTTTAACTACTCCTACTCCCGGTAACCAGGTTCGTTCTAAAAAGAACCCTTTAAAGAACCCGAACGGTACGCCCAGAACTACAGTAACTTTCGAAGACGGTATTTTGTTACCGAACTATCGTCTGCCTACAGAAGCTGAGTGGGAATACGCTGCAATGGGTCTGGTTGGCCAGAACCCCAACCCCAGCCGCAAAGAAGGAAAACGCGGTGAGGAGTTGATCACCAACAAACAGGTTTTCGCGTGGACACAAAACGTGAACGGTTTACGTGACAGCCGCCGTGGCGCATGGCAGGGTACCTTCCTCGCCAACTTCAAACGCGGTAACGGTGATAACATGGGTGTGGCCGGTGGTTTGAACGACCGCGCTGTTTACACCGCACCTGTAACTTCTTTCTTTCCTAACTCATTCGGTTTATATAACATGTCGGGTAACGTGAGCGAGTGGACTGGAGATGTTTACCGTCCATTGTCTCCTACCGATGCTGATGACGTATCGCCTTATCGTGGTAACCGCTATCAGAACGTGTACAAGAATAAAGATGGTGAGTTTGAAAAAGACAGTCTCGGTCGCGTAAAAACTGTTTACGTAACTGACGAAGAAAGCAAAAACCGCCGTAACTATCAAAAAGGTAACGTTATCAACTATCTCGATGGTGACTCTATGATCACCGGTGTTGCTTATGGTACCATGGATGCTGCGGAGAACCTGAAAACAGGCCGTGGTTATGGTGTAAGCACACTGATCAGCGATAAATCACGAGTAATCAAAGGTGGTAGCTGGAACGACCGTCCATACTGGTTAAGCCCCGGTACACGCCGCTTCCTGGAAGAAGATCAGGGTAGCTCTACTGTAGGTTTCCGTTGCGCAATGGATCGCCTTGGCAGCCCTGAAGGTAATGGCCGCAAAACCGGTATCAATTACCC
>CBIHPC010000318.1:0-6534 GCA_966211305.1 uncultured Niastella sp. | reverse complement strand
CTTATCAACGACATCTTTGACCAGTTGTATGAAATGAGTGTCGACAATGTACCGCTGCGGGTGAACATCAGATCGAATATGCGGCTTGAAAACATAACACCCACTGATGAGGATGGAGTAAACGAGCTGTTGTTCACAGAAACCGAACAACAGCAGCCATATAGGTGCCAGGCCGGTTATGTTGTACTGGCAACGGGTTATAAATACCGCGAACCGGCATTCTTACAGGGAATTGCCAACCGGATCAACCGCCAGCCGGATGGACTGTTTCAGGTGCAGCGCGATTACACCATCGATATAAACGGCGATGAAATTTTTGTACAGAACGCAGAACTGCACACCCATGGCTTTGTAACGCCCGACCTCGGCATGGGCGCATACCGCAATGCACACATCATTAATAAGGTGAGCGGCCGCGAAGTGTACCATATTGAAAAACGGATCGCGTTTCAAACCTTTGGCGCCGAAAAATCTGAACAACTGGCGCCGGTATACAGCAACATAATTTAACACAGTCAGCAAACCATAAAAAATGAATGCACAACCACTAGCGGGCACACAGCCGCTTGACAAAACCATTTGGCAAAAAGTGAACAGCCGGTTGCTGGCAAAAAGCATTGCCGAATTAATGCATGAACAGGTAGCGCAACCTGCCATTGTTTCGGAAGATGATGACGGCAGAACGCATTTCCTGTTAGCCACCGGCCAGGCAAATATTTATTACACCTTTGCCGGTTATAAACGCCGGCTCGATTACTGGCATATAGAAGCCGGCAGCATGCTGCGGCACGACAATGGCAATACGGAAATTGCAACGGATACGCCGCTATTTTTTTTAGATCTGCAAACCACATTCGGTATAAGCTCATTTACGCTGGCGCATTATGTAGAAGAGTTATTGCACACATTATATGCAGACGCCTTTATACTTACACGTGAACGGTTACAGGCACGCGAACTGGCGGCCGCGGATTACCAAACGGTAGAGCGCCAGATGGATGGCCATCCCTGGGTGATCGTAAATAAAAGCCGCCTGGGTTTTGATCATGAAGATTACAACCATTATGCACCTGAAGCCGGTCAGCCGGTACAGTTGCAATGGATCGCCGCGCATAAAAGCCGGGCCGCCTTCCGCAGTCTTGAGCATATTGAAGAATCAACATTCTTCAAGCAGGAATTAAGTACGGCAACGATCGAAAAGTTTGAAAAGAAACTTACAGATCATGGCATGAATGCGGCCGATTATACCTATATACCGGTGCATCCCTGGCAATGGAACAATAAGCTGCTGGTGCAATACGCCGGCGACATTGCCAATAAACAACTGATCCCGTTGGGCGCCGGGGACGATATGTATTTGCCCCAGCAAAGTATTCGCACCTTTTACAATACCAGTAGCCCCAACAAACATTATGTAAAAACAGCCATTTCCATTTTAAGCACGGGTAATATCAGGGGGCTTTCACCCAAACAAATGGCCATAGCGCCGCGCGTAACAACGTGGGTTATGAATATACTGCAACAGGATGCTTACCTGCAAAGCCTTGGCCTGGTATTACTGGGCGAAGTGGCAACCGTAAGTTATACGCATCCATATTATCACTCCATCATTGATCCGCCATATCAATACAGGGAATTCCTTGGGGTACTGTGGCGGGAAAGCGCGGAGAAATATCTTCAACCGGGCGAACGCATTATCACTATGGCTTCCCTGTTATATGTAGATGATGATGGCAACTCCCTGGCAGGCGAACTGGCAAAACGCTCCGGGCTTACCCTTGAAGCCTGGTTACAGGCTTACCTGCACGTTTACCTTAAACCATTGCTGCAGATCTATTACCAGCATTCACTTTGCGTAACACCGCACGGCGAGAACATCATGCTGGTTTTAAAGAACGATGTACCGGTGCGTATTATCATCAAAGATTTTGTTGATGACATAGTGCTCACTGAAGAAGCCAAAGAAAAACTGCCCAAAGACCTTGCAGAGGGAATGATCGCGTCTTCCAACAGGGAGAATATTCCGCTGTTTATCCTGTTGGGCGTTTTTGACGCATTTTTCCGGTACCTGAGCAATGTACTGCACACTTATGCCGGATACAATGAAAGCGATTTCTGGCAACAGGTGTATGATGTAATTGTAGAATACCAGTCGGCCCACCCGGCATTGAAGCATAAATTCGAAAAATACAACCTGTTCACGCCGGAGTTCAAACGCTTTTACATCAATAGCGTACGGTTGCTGGGGAATGCCTATGAAGAAAAGACCAGTTTTGCCATTCCGCGTAAAAGCGGCACTTTACAAAATCCACTGGCATCCATCAGGCAAAAGGTGCTAAGCGAATCAATAAACGCACAGGCAACCTTATGAAATTATACAAGCAAAAAATAAAAGCGGCGCTGGCGTACAGCATTTACCTTTTCGAGCTGCTGAAACTGGCCGTCGCGGGAAAGGAGAAAAAATTCACTACAGGAAGCATTAACCGCGCTATTGTATTACTGGCCGTGCCGATGGTACTGGAACTGGTGATGGAATCTTTGTTCGTATGCGCCAATCTGTTTTTTGTAAGCAGGTTGGGCGCCAGCGCCATTTCCATTGCCGGCACCACCGAATCGATCATCACCTTTTCATATTCTGTTGCCATCGGGTTAAGCGTTTCCGCCTCTTCCATCATTTCGCGAAGGATTGGAGAGAAAAAACCAAAAACAGCAGGGCTTACCGCCATGCAGGTGATCTATACCGGACTGGCCGTTTCATTGCTCATCAGTAGTACTACCTGTGTATTCTATCGCGAAATCCTGCAATGGATGGGTTTATCATCTGCGCTTATCAATGAAGGCGCCCTGTTTTGCCAGCTCATGTTTGGCAGCACCCTATTCCTTTTGCTGCGTATTGCGATCAATGGCATCTTCAGGGGATCGGGCGATGCGGCTCTCGCTATGCGAACACTATGGTTATCGAACGGCATCAACATCGTATTATGCCCCATTCTCATTTTTGGCTGGGGGCCCGTACCTGCAATGGGTTTAACCGGCGCCGCACTGGCAACTGTTGTTGCCCGCATCGCAGGCGTGGTTTATCAATCGTGGTACCTGTTGCGCGGCAAAACCATAATCACCATTGGCAAAGCGCAGTTACTTTTTGTTCCGGCCATCATTGGCAAAATTATAAAACAGGCTGCCGGCGGCACCTTGCAATATATGATCCCCGCCTCCAGCTGGATGTTTATGATAAAGATCGTTTCGCACTTCGGCCCCAATGCGCTGGCAGGTTATATTATTGCGCAGCGGGTTGCATCGGTGGCTACCATGCCTGCCTGGGGCATTGGCAATGCAGCGGGGGTATTGACCGGACAAAACCTCGGTGCCAAACAACCCGAACGCGCCATACAAACCGTTTGGAAAGCAGGTACTGTAAACATGTGTTTTCTGATACTGGTAGCGGTGTTCTGGTTCTTTGCCGCCAAACCGGTCGTTAGCTTTTTTTCCGATGTACCGGAAGTGATCAGCTACAGCATCATGTACATTCAGTTTATTTCAATGGCCTACATACTGCTCGGTTATACCATGGTGATCTCCAGATCGCTGAATGCGGCCGGCGATATTAAACAGGTTTCATTTCTGTACATCCTAATGTTTTACATTACGCAATTGCCACTGGCCTGGCTGCTGGGCGTTGTGTTTAACTGGGGACCAAAAGGCATTTTCATTGCCATTCTTGTTTCAGAACTGGTGCTGGCCATAGCCTGCATTACCGTTTTCAAAAAAGGAAAATGGAAAACGATCAAAGTATGAAGGGTACCAGTTACCGGTTATCAGTTACCGGGTAAACATGCGGAGCTCCCTTCCTGTTTTAGAATGATCGGCATTCAGGACCAGGCAACGGGAAACAGGCAACTACAAATTGCGATTATAAGAAATAAGATTAAAAAAAATTACACTTAACATCAAACAAATAAACAATGCACCCACAACAAAATTTACAGGAAGTGATAGCCAAAGCATTTGGCATTGCCCCTACCGACATTACAGACGAACTGGAATACCAGGGCATACCTGAATGGGATTCCGTATCGCACCTGGTACTGGTTACCGAACTGGAAGCTGCTTATGGCATCACCATCGAAATGGAAGATGTATTGACCATGGGCAGTGTGGCCAAAGTAAAAGAACTGCTGAAAAAGTATAATGTGATAGTTAGATAATGTGACAATGAAAGGCAATAAGCATTTACCAATAACTATTAATACCATGTCACTATACGATCATATTAATAAGAACGCAGACCTTTTCTTTATAGATGCGCAAACAGGTCATGCCGTTTCTGTAAAAACAATGCACCAATCCCTGCAAATCGACAATACGCAGGGACTGGTGTTTATTTACAACGATAACCTGATCGGCTCCATTGAAGTGTTGCTGAATTTCCTGAACAGCAAATTCACCGTTGTACTGCTTGGCGCGCAGTTGCATCCTTCTTTCAAACAAAACCTGGAAGAACTGTACACGCCCTATTATATTTATGATCCGGGGCGGAAAACCATTGAAGGATATAAAAGCACACAGGTTTCGGCTTCCATTCGTTTATTAAAAAGAAAGGAAACGCCGGCTTATCCTGTTCACCCCAATATAAAAATGCTGCTGAGCACATCAGGTACTACAGGCTCGCCAAAGTTTGTCAAGTTATCTGACGAGAATTTAGTACATAATGCCCATTCCATTCTCGACTATATGCCTGTCAAAAGCGATGATGTAGTGCCGTTGAATGTGCCCATTATATTTGTATACGGCCTGTCTATTTTCACCACCAATTGTATGGCGGCAGGCAGTATCGTATGCACCAATAACGACATACTGCAACCCGCCTTCTGGACCGACTTTTCAAAATATAATTGCAGCACCATCGGCGGCGTACCATACGTGTATGAAATGTTGCACCGCATCGGGTTCTTTAAAAAGGATCATCCCTCCTTGCGCTACATGACCCAAACCGGCGGCATCCTCAACCAGGCATTACGCACCGAGATCGTTCGGTATATTTCCACGTACGGCAAACAATTTTTTGCGCAATACGGACAAACCGAAGCGGCCGGGCGTATGGCATATCTTCCGCAGCAGGATCTTCTGGAGAAAGCAGCTTCTATTGGCAAGCCCATTAAAAACGGCCGGTTTGAGATCGATGAAGAAACCAGCGAGCTAATTTATTACGGCCCCAATGTGTTTGGCGGTTATGCCAATGGCCCCGGCGACCTTGGCACCTGGCATGAAACCAATAAACTCTACACCGGTGATGTAGCGAGGGTAGATGACGACGGTTATTATTATATAACCGGAAGAATCAAACGCATTATAAAGTTGTTTGGCACCCGCCTGAACCTCGATGAAGTGGAACTGATCCTGAAGAATTCGCTGGGCGGACAAACAGTTGTATGCACCGGCATCAACGATAAATACCTGCAGGTATCTCACGTAAACGATCAATTGGAAGAAAGCATCATCAAACAGGTATTGAAAGAAAAGCTGCAGATCCATCCTACATCGGTGCAGGTAAAATACGTACCCGCTATGCCGCTTACACCCAATGGAAAGATCGATTATTCGGCTGTTATGCAGAACGCTGAAAGCTGAACGCGCAACGCTTAAAGCAGACGCAATTGCTACCGATAAATAAAACCCGGCTGAAGGAGATCAATTTTGCACTCATTCAGTTGGGTTTTATACTTTTAAAAATATTTTTTTAATTCTAATGCAACGTTGTAAAATAGTTTTACAAAGCAAAGCATTAGCCCAACCCTGCTCAGCATGCGATTTTATTAATCAATTCCGTACAACAAATTCAGCGTATGCTACAACTTACTAAAAAGAAAAACGGGTTTTCACTAAATAGCATCTTACAGGAAGCATTGACGCCTGCATATAGTTCCTCGGGTATTGTTTATCGGCATTGATTGCCAATTATGCCGAAAGTAAATTTCCTTTTTAATTGAAAACGATTAATACAAAGCTTTTTATGGAAGAGTACCAAAAAGAACTTGCAGGCAGGCCAGGTGAAAATGGCCCTTGTGTTACAGGAGATCGCGAACTGGTTGAAAACGATCTGAAAGTTGCTTAACGCTTAACGCGGAACGCTTAACGCAAAAACCCTGTTAACTGGTTCCCGCATCAGGCATTCCGCGTTTTGCTTTGTGGGGCATTCCGCGTTTGGCGTTAGGTGTTTTGCGTTCTGCGTTTAGTGCCGCACCATAAACCGGATCGTTTGTTTTTTCCCGTCATCCCCTATTCCATGCAATGTATACACGCCATTTGCCAGTCCGGCCAGCGTTACATCGATATCATTAACACCCGATATTAAGGAAGTGGTAAATTGTTTAACCCTTTTACCCGCTGCATCAAGCACGGTCCAGCTTATTTTCATTGTTCGCGGTGTGCTTATCCTAAGTATTGCGCTGCTGCCGGTAACAAGCGTCGGCATCAGTTTCACATTGAACTCAACCACTGCCGCTTTCAACATACCCTGGTTGGTTAGTACAATAT
>CBIHPC010000317.1:0-6546 GCA_966211305.1 uncultured Niastella sp. | reverse complement strand
AGTGTTTGCTCATGTCGGTCTTGGTCTTATTTACCTTACGGTTTTTGCTGTAACCGTGCTGGAACTCAACAGGGCTAAGCCAGGTACATAAGAAATCGGCACCGAGGCTCACTATTGTTTGAGCGTTATCGAAGTTATATGAAGGGATAGCGCGTTTTCCGAAAGTAGCTTCATTTGCCAGCAGCATACCGCTATATGATACAGCGTCGAACTGAACGTGTTTGCTGTTGGGATATTTCGCTAAGAATTCTGAGATAACCTGTTTGGTTGAAGGCGAAGTGATGGTTGAAGTTAATAAAACCAGCTGACCGCCGCCGATTCCGGCCAATGCATTTTTGATGTCGCGGTCGATTGCCTCGTAGCTGGTGGCCGTGTTATTAGCTATAGGGTGAGGTAAACGGGCCGTATCGTATAAATCGAGCACCGACGCCTGCATCCGGGCAGAAGAACCGCCCTTTGTAAAAGAAGACAGGGTATTGCCTTCCAGTTTGATCGGACGTCCATCGCGCACTTTGGCTACAACTGGTATTGCTTCGCCGCCACTAACATATGTGGTAGCATAATAATCAGCAATGCCCGGCACCATATCCTGAGGCTTGTTCACATAAGGGATCGCCTTTCTGACCTTAGTTTCGCAACTGGCTGCGGCAATTGCGGCCGCTGTACTAAAACCGAGATATTTCAAAAAGTCTCTACGGGAGGCTGGACTGGTTTCCAATCCTTTTTTATCAGCACTTTCAAACGGTAATTCTTCTTTGAACTCGTTTGAAATCGACTTTTCATAGGCCTCACTGTTATTGAGCTCTCCGAAACTCTGCCAGTACTTTTTGTTAGCCATTTATCTTTTAATTTGAAAATTTGATAATTCGATAATTTGATAATGAAACCTTCGACTTTTATTTATAAAGCTGCATGATCAAATTATAGCTTGCTTGGATCTGGTTTGGTTCTGAAAATTTGTAAATCGGTATTCCTCATTATCAAATTTTCACATTATCTATTATCACATTAGTAGTGACATTTCTGGCACTCCAGGCCACCAATATCGTTAACAGTAACACTGTCTCTCGTTCCTGCTTTGATCTCGTCGTGGTACTTTTGGTAAATACTATAGAACTTGTTGCCTTCTTCGCCTTTGCCGCCGAAGTTAACTTTAGTTGTACGGTGACAGTTTATACACCAGCCCATGCTGAGGTCGGCCATCTGGTACACTTCATCCATTTTCTGGATCTCTCCATGGCAGGTTTGACACTGTACTTTACCGGCATTTACGTGTTGGGCGTGGCTAAAGAATACGTGGTCGGGCAGGTTGTGGATCTTAACCCATGAAATTTCCTGTACTTTACCGGTGTATTGTTTTTTAGCGGGGTCCCAACCGGCTGCAGCATAGATCTTTTGAATTTCTGCAGTACCGTTTACTTCCGTACCGTCTTCGCGGAATAATTTACCGGCGCTGCCGCTGTACTCGTTGATGGTCATGTGACAGTTCATACAAACATTCACTGAAGGAATGTTGGCATGTTTGCCTTCCATTGCACCGCCATGGCAGTACAAACAGTTGATCTGGTTTACACCGGCGTGTACTTTATGGGAGTAGTAAATAGGTTGTTCCGGTTGATAATTTTGGCTGCGGCCCAAACCAATGGCGCCTTTCACTATATAAAATCCGCCAACTACAAAAAGGATCAGCGTTAATAAAGTGATGTAGGATTTGTTACGATAAAATGGAATTGGCTCGTAAGAAGGAATGCCATCTTTATCGTCGGCCAGTTTTTTCAGGTTGCTGTTCACCTGCAGCATGATCAATGCTACTACTGCGAGGATGAGGGTCAGTACGCCGTATAAGATAGAGTTATCTTTTTCGTCGAGAACCTTGGCGTCGGTTTTGTCACCTGGCTTTGGAGCCTGCTCTGCAGTGGCGGCTACCTTATTGATATGATCAACAACCGCATCGATTTCTTTTTCGCTTAAAGTTGGGAACGCGGTCATCATTGCACCGCCAAACTGCGCTTTCAATCCCTGTGTGTAGGGATCGTTTTTCATAAAACCAGCCGGATTATGAACCCATTCGTAAAGCTTTTTACGATCAGTCCAGGGGCCACGTGTTGTTAGTCCTTTTAATGCCGGTCCGGTAAGATCCTTGGTTACAGAGTGACAGGAAGCACAGTTATCCTGAAAAATGGCCTTCCCATCCTGAGCTAAGATCTTATTTCCGAACGACAATAGTAAAAAGAACAATGCACTGAAGAGGGTTCGCTTAACATTTGCTCGATGATCAATCATATTGTTGGATATGATGAAATTATGTGGAAAAATTTCCCGAATTGGGTGCAAAAATAAGTCAGGATTTTAACAAAATCACTACCTGTTCAAAATTTTTTTAATGTAGGCCTGGCGCGGGTTTCAGCCGATTTTACCCCGTTTGTTAAAACGGTTCAGTCAGAAATGTCATGCTTTTGTCAATGTGACAAGGAATGTTTCGCATCTCGTAAACGGATAGTAAAATTGACTTTTCTCCACCCCGATTTTTTCCTGCACTTTTGCGTTCATGTTTCAAAAACTGAAACAAAAATGGAACGTTAATGGCACCCGGTTTTTTTTAATTCTGTGTGTATTTGCCATTACCGGAACAACTACGGCCTGGTTAACCCGCCAGGTCACCATTTGGTTACAGCTCGATGCTTCATCGTTTTGGTACTGGGCTATTAAAGCAGGGATCCTGCTTTTCGGCTACCAGGCGCTTATCCTGCTTTTCGCCATTCCGTTTGGACAATTTAGTTTCTTCTGGAATTATGAAAAGAAGATCCTTCAACGATTGAAACTGACAGGTAACTCACAGTCGCCCAATAAAAAACAAACACTAAACGTAGATAATAATAATATGCTAAGCGCGGGGATTGAAGAAACAGGAAAAAACCAACCGGCAACCGGAAATCGGCATTCGGCAATGTCCGGTAAGCAAGCTGAACCCATTCAGGGAGCTCAAACTTCGGCCACTCAACCACAAACCACAAACCACAAACCACAAACCGTTCATATTGCCATTTTCGCATCGGGCGCCGGATCAAATGCTCAAAGGCTGATCGATCATTTTAAAGGCAGTTCCGATATTAAAATAGCATTAATTGTTTGCAACAAACCAGGCGCAGGCGTATTAACTATTGCCGAAAAAGAAAATATTCCCGCCCAGATAATTGAAAAGGAAAAGTTCTTCCGCGGCAATGCCTACGTTGACGAACTAAAACAACATAATATTGATTTTATTGTACTTGCCGGTTTTTTATGGAAAGTTCCCGTTGCCTTAATTCAGGCATTTCCCCAGTGTATAATTAATATACATCCCGCTCTTTTGCCAAATTATGGGGGTAAGGGCATGTACGGCCGTTTTGTACACGAAGCCGTGATCACCGCCAAAGAAAAAGAAAGTGGCATCAGCATTCATTATGTTGATGAATTATATGATCACGGGCAACTGATCTTCCAGGCCCGCTGTACTATCGATGACACCGATACGGCCGACTCCCTGGCGCAAAAAATTCACACGCTGGAACATGAGCACTACCCAATTATTGTTGAAAAAGTGGTGCGCGAACTGCAAAATCGCCGTTAAATCGTTCCGGCAATTTCAGTTTATATCATTTTCTTGCTGTAATATCACAAACTCAATCGCATCAGCTTGACATTAAAACGGTACATAATTTTAATCTTACTGGTTTCCGGTTCGTTAACAGCGCTTAGCCAGGTTCAAATTCAGGTTAAAGGAAAAGTGTTCGACATGACCCAGCAGATACCGTTGGTTGGTGTGAGCGTAATGAGTACGGGCGGAACCGGCACCACTACCGACTCCCTCGGCCGGTATTCGCTGTATGTGCGGGACACCGACTCCATTTATTTCTCTTACTTAAACAAAGGCACTCCTAAATACCCGGTTGCTGTTATCCCCAACCAGCAAAACTTTGAGATTTCACTGCATGTAAATGTCACCGAACTGAAACCTATTATGGTAAAACAGCGGAATTACCATCTTGATTCCATTGCCAACAGGCAGGAATATGCCAAGGCGTTCAATTATAAAAAACCCGGGCTGGGCATAGTTACCCCTACCACGCAAAATGCGGCTGTTGGAGTTGACCTCGACCAGCTTATTGATGTTTTCAACTTCCGCAAAAACCGTCGTATGGCGGCCTTCCGCGACAGGCTGATAGAGGAAGAAAAACAGAAATACATCGACCACCGGTTCAGCCGGGCGCTGGTGATCCGCCTCACCCAGTTACGCGGCGCCGAATTGGACACTTTTATGAACCGCTACCGCCCCGACCTGGTGTTTATTGAAACGGCTACCGACTACGAGCTGCAGTCATATATAAAGAAGTGTTTTGAAAAGCATACGAAGCTGAAACAGATTTTAGACGAATTGAAGAAGGAAGGTGAGTAGTTGACGGGTTGACGGGTTGACTAATGTGGATTGGGTTGTTATTCGTTTTTTATGAGGCAGGTTGAAAAGTTGATAATGTTGATGCAGTTGATAGAGGGTTAAACAGCCAGTTGGTCAGTTCGTGGTTCTTAGTTCCCAACTTTTAGTTATTAGTTCAATAGGCATCGCTGCGCTCGCCTTGGGCCATGTTACCTGGCTTATGCCAACAAATTTTCCGGCTACGCTTCGCTACGCCATTTTCCAGGTTAACTCTTATTTCCTTCTTCAACTTCTGCAATCAAAATATCAGTTATTACTTAGTCTTCCGCACAGAAGCCCTCGTTAACTCGTTAACCAGTCAACTCGTTAACTTATTTTCCCTTTATCAACATTACCAACTCTACCAATTTTTCAACTTCCTTGTTAACTTGTCACACTGCTAACTTGTCAACCTAAATCCCTAACTTCCTACCTTAAAATTTCATGTTGCCATGAGAATGATCGTTAGCATACTAGCAGCATTACTCTGTTTTACAACCGCCTTTTCACAAACATATCACCCGGTACTGAGAATGGCGGCTACGCCCGAAGCCGGCGGATTCTCCTCAAAGCGCTTAATCCGCATCGATACCATCCTGAATGAATATGTTGACAAAGGCCGCATGAACGGCGCCGTAGCCATGATAGTGCACGATGGCAAAATTGTATATTATAAAAATTTTGGTTATAACGACATAGAAGCCAAAACCCCATTGGCCAAAAACGGCATCTTTCGCATAGCCTCGCAAACAAAAGCCATTACCAGCGTGGCCGTAATGATGCTGTTTGAAGAAGGAAAATTTATGCTCGACGACCCCATAAGCAATTACATTCCCGAATTTAAAAACCCAAAGGTTTTAGATAAATATAATAAAGCCGATACTACCTATACCACGGTTCCGGCCAAAAGAGAGATCACCATCCGCGACCTGCTCACCCATACGAGTGGACTGGGTTATGCACAGATTGGTACAACCGAGGCGAAAAACATCTATTATAAAGCCGGCGTAATTGGCGGCATTGGCGTACCCGATTTTGTACTGGCCGATAAAATGAAAATACTCGGCAGATTGCCATTGTTTCACCAGCCCGGCGAAAAATGGACCTATGGGCTCAATACCGATGTACTGGGTTACCTGGTTGAAGTAGTGTCGGGCATGAGCCTGAAAGATTTTCTGCACAAACGCATATTTGAGCCGCTGGGCATGAAAGACACTTATTTCTATTTACCTGCCGATAAAAAGAACCGGCTGGTGATGTTGTATACAGAAGACAGCATAACAAAGAAGCCGGTGAAAATGGCTGAGACGCTGAACCTGTACGCCAATATGTACCGCGATTATCCTAAAATGGATGGCACCTACTATTCAGGCGGCGCCGGGTTATCTTCTACCATTTATGACTATGCCATTTTTCTGCAAATGCTGTTGAACGGCGGTGTATATAATGGCAAACGCCTGCTAAGCCATAACAGCGTGCGCATGATGACCATGAACCAGATCGGTGATATCAACCGCGGCGCCAATAAATTCGGGCTGGGCTTTGGCATTACTACCGAAAAAGGAAGCGCAATATTACCCACTCAGGAAGGCACATTCGAGTGGGGCGGCATGTTCGCCACAACGTATTGGGTTGACCCCAAAGAAAAACTGATCGGTTTGGTTTACCGCAACATATGGCCAACCAGTTGGGGCGGCCTTGGAAACTTATACAAAGTATTGGTATACCAGGCCATGAATTATTAATAACCTCAATCCTTCATTACAACATGAAAAAACACTTCATCCTTTTTGCATGCTTCGTACTGTAAATTGTATATGGGATAAAAGAGTGGCCATTTACGACTGCCAATGGAAAGGCAAGATCGGCAACGGTGACCGTCGCCGATTTTGTTGAGTTTACGCCATATGAATTCTATAAAAAATAAGTAACATGCTTTTCAAATATGAAAAATATATTAATGAAAAACTCATAGTATATTTCAGGTTGAAATAATAATGTTATGGATCAACTTAATCTCGGTATAGGAACCCGTTTACAACACCGGCAGCATGGCCCCGGTGTTATTGTAGGTATCAGGTACGCAACCTACC
>CBIHPC010000316.1:0-6553 GCA_966211305.1 uncultured Niastella sp. | reverse complement strand
AACAACTCTTATAGTTTGATCAAAATCAAAAGATACTAACGTCAACATTATTTCATATGCTATTTTTTTGTTGTATTAAATTTTGTCGTAACTTACATGTATCCTCTTACGTCAGCGATAGATTCTTAAAAAAAAGAAATTATTGAAAAACCAGGATAGATCCACGAACCTAAGAAAGCTGGCAACTCTGTTTTGAATATCTCATCCGGTTGAGATTTGGTTTGCAGTAGGGAAAATAGCAACCCGGCTATCTGGATCACCCCATGTTCACACCTTTGGAAGATTTAATTTTCTGTCCCTAATCCCTTTTCACCACAATGTCCCGTTTTTAATTACACCGTTTTCCTGATTTGTATGATCCGTACCCTTATTTTTATCCCTGCGGCATCCTGCACTGTCCTGATCGTTATTAATACACCAGGCCGCAGGTTGAAAACGCTGCGCTTACCCAAACAGGCGAGCATCACGCCCCCATGCGTTCTCAAACTCCACCTTGCCACCACCCACATGCTCTCTAATGCTTTTACGGCTTTCGTAAACGAATTTCCCGATCGCTATCCTCATTTACCATGAATGCCAATACTTTCGCGCCGATTTACAGTAACCAAAGTCTGAGCATTCATTATGAACAAAATTGTAGCTTTTTTACTCCTGTGCAGTTGGATGGCGCTTACCGCAACAGCACAGGAAAACACAGGTTCCATTAAAGGTGTGGTACTGAACGCCGATGGCAAACCTGCACCGGCAGCTTCCGTTCTGCTTGCTGCCAAACAAATAACCGTTACTACCGATGACCATGGCATTTTCCGCATTGCCAACCTGCAACCCGGTTCCTATGAGCTGGTTATCACCCTTATTGGGCATGAACCGGTAACGCATACCGTAAAAGTGAACGGCGGCAAAGCCACCCAGCCTGTTGTTTTGCTGAAAGTCGCCAACAAACAATTGACCAATGTTACGGTTACCGGAAAATCGGACCTGCGTGCGGTAAAGCAACAGGCCTATACGGTAACTGCTATCGACGCTACCCGGCTCCACAATACACCCAAAGACATCAACCAGGTACTGAACCATACAACCGGTATCAAGATCAGGGAAGAAGGCGGACTGGGTTCTAACTACTCATTCTCCCTGAACGGTTTTACCGGCAAACAGGTGCGCTTTTTTTTAGACGGCATGCCGATGGATAATTTCGGTTCTGCCCTGTCGCTGAACAACCTGCCCATCAATATGGCCGAAAGAATTGAAGTATACAAAGGCGTGGTACCAATTTCTTTAGGTACCGATGCTTTAGGCGGGGCCGTTAACGTAATCACCAACCAGAAAATAAAACAGTACCTCGACGCTTCGTACAGCACCGGTTCATTCAATACCCACCGCGCCGCTTTAAATTCACGCTATACTTTCAATAACGGTTTTACCGTTAACGTGAATGGTTTCTATAATTATTCCGACAACAACTATAAAATAAACGTACAAATACCCGATGCCCAAACCGGCATTTATGGCGAACCGGTAAAAATAAAAAGATTTCATGATGCCTACCGCTCTCATATGAGCCAGGTTGAAGCCGGCTTTGTAAACAGGAAATTTGCCGACAAGCTGTTGTTTGGCCTGATTGTGGCCGAAAACAGAAAGGAAGTGCAAACCGGTATGAACATGGACCTGGTGGCCGGCCATGTATTCAACAGCAGCGAATCACTTATTCCTACCTTCAAGTTTAAAAAAGAGAACCTGTTTATAAAAGGGCTAACGGTACTGGCCAATGCCAACATGAGCTTTGTGAAAACAGGCATTACCGATACCAGTTCCCGCAAGTACGACTGGTACGGCAATTACACCGTAAAAACATTCGGCAGCAACTCGGGCGAGATCTCGTACTACAAAACGAAATTCAGGTTCAACGACCGCAACGCGCTTGCTAATGTTAACTTTACTTACGAAATCAATAAACAGCATAGCTTTAGTCTGAACCATAATTATTCGTATGCCCGCCGAAAAGGGGAAGACCCCATCGCCGTAGATCCTATTCCCTTCAGCGAGCCCAACACCTTATCGAAGCATGTAACCGGTTTGGCTTATAAATATGCCACCATGAACAACCGGTTTTCCGCAACGGTGTTCACCAAGCTCTTCAGCATGCGGGCCAGCACGGTTGAAGCAGAATGGGGAACGCATGAAAGTATGAGCAGCAGTTATAACAAATCGGGCTATGGCGTTGCCGCTACCTGGTTCATCTTCCCGTTTGCACAGGTAAAAGCTTCCTATGAAAGCACGTGGCGTTTGCCCGAGGGCGAAGAAATGTTCGGCAACGGATTGCTGTTACAAAACAATCCTTACTTAAAACCCGAGCACAGTCATAACATCAACGTTGGTTTGTCACTGGCAAAAACTTTTGGCAAACACAAATTCGAAGGCGAAGTGAATTATCTGTACCGCAAATCGGGCGATTTCATCAGGCTTGAATCAGACGGACAGACCAGCCGGTATTCGAACCTCGACAGCGTACGAACATCCGGTGTTGAATGGGGCGTACGCTATACGTACAACGATGCCTTAACGCTTGAAGTAAACAGCACTTACCAGAATACCCTGAACATAAAAACATATGAGCAGGGCCTTCCTAACTATATTTACTGGGACCGTTTACCGAACATGCCATATTTGTTTGGCAGCTTCGATGCAGCATACCGGTTTAAAAAAGCATTCTATGACCATGATGCGCTTACCATTGGCATAGGCGGGAATTTTACCGAGAAGTTTTATCTCTTCTGGCCAAGCCAGGGAAGCACAGAAAGCAAATTCATCATTCCGCAACAATTCACGCAGGACGCAACAGTAACCTGGTCCCTGCAGAATGGCAGGTACAATATTGCCGTACAATGCGCCAACATAGGCAATGTAAAAGTATACGACAATTTCAGGTTGCAGAAACCCGGCCGCGCATTCAATGTAAAGCTGAGATACTTTTTACATAACTAATTTTTTTTCAAAGCAAAGTCTTTCACCATGTTCAATCGAAACTCAAAATATACGCGCTCATTTTTGTTCTTTTTAACCGCAGCCCTTATGCTGAGCGGTTGTTATAAAGAAAAAAAGAAGTTCTTGCAGGAAGGCGGTAACTACGTTCTGGCCCTGCGTACCCAGGGAAGCGGTAACAGCACTACCGATTACCTTCTTACCGCCAATAGCATCAGCACGGGTTATCAAACCATATCGTCAACCGGTAACGGCATCGAACAACTGGCCTGGTGTTATTTTGGCACCACCGGTAATACGGTCATGAGCTTTAGCTATGGCACAAACAACGTAGGCATTGGTTACGGACTGGCCGAAGGCGGCCACCTGTACGAAAAAGGCAGGATCTCCTTTGAACGAATGGACTGCTTCGGCAAGGGCGACGACAGCACCCTTATTGCTATTGGCGCGCCCTGGGGCGGCGGCAGCTACGATTGCCAGCTCCAACTGATAGATACCCGTAACATCAGGATAAAGAAAAAGAAACTGACGCCCTTATACATGCGCGATCCATCGGATGTGCTGAACAAATGGCCAACCTCCATTGTGGTAAATGATAACAAAATGTATGTTTCTTTCTACCCGCTCGACGGCGTAAGCTGGAGCACCGACCTTACCGATACAGCCTATGTTGCCATTTATTCTTATCCCGAGCTGGATTCCATTGCGATCATAAAAGATACCCGCACCGGCCCTATCGGTTATTACGGCAACCAGGTGAATATGATAAAAACGGAAAACGGTGATATTTATACGTTCTCACCCTGTTCGCTGTCGTCTGGTTATACGCAGGCAACAAAAAAATCGGGCATCCTGCGCATCAATAGCGGGCAAACATCCTTCGACCCTTCCTGGTTCTTTGATGTGGAAACCGCTTCAGGCGGCGCCAAACTATTGTCAGCAACCTATGCCGGCAGCGGTTTGCTGGTGGCCAGGATGCAAAAAGCAGGCACAGATACAGCGATTGGCTGGGGTACCTTCGACGTAGAAAACCCTATTTGCCAGGTAGCCATTATTGACCTGAACAATAAAACGGTTAAAATAGTGACCGACATACCCGATCATGGCGGGCAGTATGGATCGCAGGGATTGTTAGAGGATGGAAAAGTATATGTATCCGTTACTTCCACTATCGCCGGTGAATCGCGCATTTATGCCGTTGATCCGTTAACGGCCACTGCTACCAAGGCTGCAAAGATCGAAGGACTGGAAGTGCCTGCTATTTATAAGCTAACGAACTAATGGATGGGTGGGCCGCGCTTCGTGAATCGTGAATGGGCAAGCTGATTTAGCACACATATTACCGTTACCTATATATCGAAAGCCATCTGTAAGCTCACCTTAGCACACTTCGCCATATACTTTTCCACAAGAAAACTTGCCGCTGCAAATAGGGTTAAATTCGTGCTTATTATCCGTTTAACTAACATTTCTTTATGAAAACGACGAAACCTTTTCTACTCAAAGCAGTATGTACAGGCCGCCGGCTGGCACTTGTACTATTTTCCTTTCTCTTTGCCGGCAATTCATGGAGCCAGCCGGTTGTACCCTTTACATTCAAAAACAATTCGGCTTTCAGCGATGCCAATGTTTATGTGGCAGTGGTTGGTATCATCAACGACAATCATGTGTGGATAGATACCAAAACAGGCGCGGTGCGGCCGATGAGCGCTTCAGACAACACAGTGGCAGGACCGGTAATCGGCGGCAACCAGGGACCGGGCGGCAATGGCCGTTATGCCAACTGTTTTGCAAAACTGAGCGAGATCCCCAACAAAACCATCAATATGCCCGGCATCGCAGGCTGCCGCATATTGATCTCGTTCAATTCACAATTATTCCTGTACTTCTTTGGCGCGTCGGGTGCGCCCAGCGGTTATGCGGCCCCCAACCTCGCCAACCCTACCGATCCCAACCAGGGCATCCGGTTCGAAATGATTGAGCTCACCAACGCCGCCAATGGCTTATGGGCCAATACGACAAGGGTCGACTCGTACCAATATCCCATGGGGCTTGAAGTATGGGGCAACAACGGGTTCTACAAAAAAGCAGGTGAAATAAAAACACACGCGCAGATCCTGGCGCAATGGCAGGCACAGGCGCCCGCCGCCTTTGCCGGTTGTTACGACGCCACCAATGGCATTATTAAATTTCCCTCCAAAACAAGCGCTTTCCAAAGCGGTGCGCAGGCCAATTATTTTGGTTCGTACATCGATGCCATCTGGGCGAAGTACAGGAATGAGAACCTGGTCTTCAACGCCGGCGATGCAGGCACCTGGAGCGGTCGCGTTTCAGGTAACGTATTTACGTTCACCCGCACCTCAGACGGCGCGGTTGGTATTATAGCCAACAAACCCACCAATACCGAAGCCATGGAAGGCAGTGGTGTATTGGCCAGCGGCGGCCAGTGGGATAAAGTGGTGCAGGCGCAGGTTTGCGCAGCGATCAATCGCCATGCCATCGATCTCAACCTTGGCAACGGCGCTATGCAGGACCTGGCCGATGAATCGAAATACTATGTAACGTCGCCGTATAACTGGTACTGTAAATTCTGGCACCAGCCCGACATCAGCCTGAACAGCCTTACCTATTCATTCTGTTATGACGATGTGTTCGATAAATCGTCGACCATCAACGCTTCATCGCCCATACGTGCAACCGTTACTATAGGTGGTTATCCCGGCGGAACTTCAGGCGGTGTGGCAACCGTTTATAAAGATTGTAACTATGGCGGTTCGGCAGTGGGACTGAATGCAGGATCATATACCCTGAACCAGCTGAATGCACTGGGTATTTTGAACGATGACATTTCCTCGATAAAAGTTAATAGCGGTTACAAGGTTACACTTTACAAACACGACAATTTTGGCGGAGGCGCAATAGTTAAGACCGGGGAAGACGCCTGCCTGGTCGACGACAGCTTCAATGATTCCACCTCATCACTGAAAGTGGAAACGAATTCTTCGTCATTCTCAACCGTTATACAGGCGGAAGATTATACTTATATGGCGGGCGTACAAACAGAAGCAACAACCGATGCGGGCGGCGGTTTAAATGTAGGGTATATAGAAGCCGGCGACTGGATGTCGTACAACGTAACCATACCGGTTGCAGGCACCTACCGCGTTATCTATCGTGTAGCGAGCCCCAACAGCGGCATGACCCTGCGTTTGGAAAAAGACGCCGGCACTACGCAACTCGGTTCGGTAACCATTCCCAATACCGGCGGCTGGCAAAACTGGACCACCGTAGCGCATAATGTAACCCTGCCTGCAGGTACTTACCCTATCGGCATTGCTACGGCAACCGGCGGGTTCAACATAAATTACTTCACCATCACCAGTAATTTATCGGCGCGCATGGCTACGCAGAACATAGAGCAGCAACTGGCAGCGGCGGAAAACAGCGCACTGGGCATTGCGCCCAACCCGGTACGCAACCAGCTGTACCTGAAAGGGTATGAAAAAGTACAAACACTTACCGTGTATGACCTTGGCGGCCGCGAATTGATAAAAGTGACCAAACCGGGCAACAC
>CBIHPC010000315.1:0-6647 GCA_966211305.1 uncultured Niastella sp. | reverse complement strand
CGCTCATGAAATACCTGGCGCAGCAACCCGGCGGCTTAACCGACGAACAGTTTAAGGAAGACGCATCGGTTTCGGTAAGGGCGCGCAACTGGTTTAAGGTGAACTGGAACCTGATCAGTCTTACGCTCGATTATCAATTCAATGAACACACGCGTTTGAACTGGCGCAACTATACCTTACAGGGCGGGCGCGATGCATTGGGGATGCTCACGTATATCAATCGCCCTGATAATGGCGGTAACCGCGACCTGTTATCCGATACGTATGATAACTACGCATCGGAGCTGCGCTTCATACATGATTATAATCTTCTTGGTAAACAAAATACTTTTTTGATCGGCGGCCGGTGGTACAAGGGGTTAACCGACCGTAAGCAGGGCCGGGCCAATGATGGCAGCGGGGCCGATTTTGATTTCATTGGTGAAGAACCCGATGCTTCAGCTTTCCGGTTCCCCGGAAATAACCTCGCCTTTTTTGCCGAGCATGTTTTCAGGATAACACCACGATGGAGCATTACGCCCGGTATTCGTTTCGAGCATATAGATACAAAGGCCGATGGATATTATTACAAGCGGAATATTTTTATTGCCGATGAAAAGATCATGGAAAACAAAAACAACCCGCGTTCATTTGTGTTACTGGGTTTTGGCAGTAGCTACAAGTTTAAAAATGGCATCGAACTGTATGCGAATATTTCGCAGAACTACCGCTCCATTAATTTCAACGATATCAGGGTAGTGAATGCCAATGCCAAAGTTGACCCTGCGCTGAAAGATGAAGACGGGTTCAATATCGATGCGGGGTTCAGGGGGAATTATAAAGGCTGGCTGTATGCCGATGTAAGTGTGTTCATGCTGAAATACAATAACCGCATTGGTTCTGTATTTACCCGTGATACCAGCTTTATGACCTACCGCCTGCGCACCAACGTAAGCGATAGCCGCAATGTCGGCACCGAGATCCTGCTCGATGGCGATATTTTAAAAGCGATCAGGGCTAACTCGAGATACAAATTGAATGTGTATACGAGCTTTTCAATAATCGATGCGCGCTATATCAATACAAAGAATACCGCTATTGCCGATAAACTGGTTGAGAATGTGCCGCCCGTGGTATTCAGAAGCGGTATTGGTTTTAGCGATCCGCATTTCAATATTTCATTCCAGTATGCGTACCAGGCCAAACAGTATTCAGATGCCACGAATACCGAAACAACGCCAACGGCGGTAGATGGCGCCATTCCTGCTTTTAGTGTAATGGACCTTAGTATAAGTTATAAATGGCGGCATTTCACCGTGTATACCGGCATCAATAACCTGGCCGATGAAAAATATTTTACCCGCCGGGCCGATGGCTATCCCGGCCCCGGTATTATCCCTGCCGACAAGCGGAACGGGTATGTGACCGTTCAGTTGAGTTTGTAGTTCACAGGCAGCCTTTGAAAAATTATGGAGAGGTAATTGCCAGGAAAACTATATTTCATTATCACAACTTGTCCCGACTTCGGTCGGGATTATCACATTATCACATTAGCTTTTAAGCCTGCTCCAGGTATTGTGAGTAAACATATCCTTCAGCGCCGCCATCGGTTCGTATCAACGACCACTGGTCATTGGTTTTGTTGATGACGGTTACAATTTCATGATGCGCCGCTTTGCCAACGATCTGTTGATCCGTTCCCGGTCCTTTCCTGATATTAAGGTTCGATTTTTCGGTAACGACCTTCGCTTTTGTGCCTTCCGTAATTTTTGCGTTTACATCCAGCACCAGGTCGCCCGCCCTGAAATCGGGGTCTATCCTGTTGTAAATATTCCACAGGTTGTCCTTTGTTTTCGCATCGGGCGCATCGCCGGTAATATGCAAAACATTATTTTGTTCGCTCACCTGCAGGTTTTGAACGCCTGCACTTCTGGCGTTATCAATGAGCTCTTTGTATTTATCCTGCAATGCCATGGTAACCTCCTTTATTTAATTGACAGGTTATTGTTCACTTTTTTGGGGTTCAGCGCCTGTACCCTTTGCATCAGTTTAGGCAACTGGTCTCTGTTGATAGTGCCGGTAAGCGTTACTTCGCCATTGTTTACTGTTGCCGTTACATTGGGATAGTCTTTTATAGCATCCCGTAACTGATCTTCAGACACTGTTTCTGTAGTTGTTGTGGTCGGTGATGTGGAAGACGCTGAAGTATCGCCGGTTACATCGCGGCCGGTATTTTCAGTAGAAGTAGCGTCAATGCTTTTGTCTTCTTCCTTCCCCTTGCAGGAAAAAGTAAACAGCGCGGCCATTAATACAAATGTCATTAAAGATCCTTTCATTGTACGTAGTGTCATAGTTGAAATTTTAAAAGCTTGAAATGAAATTATAAAGGTCAGAAACGTCTGCCCAGTATTCTTCCCAATAATCCGCCTGAATTCCGGAAGCCTCTGCCGCCGCTGAGCATGCCAATAATGGAGCCAAGCCCGCCGCTGCCCATTAAACCGCCCATGCCGCCTGACATGCCGTTGCTGCCAAACATACCGGTGCCGCGCCCTCTTCTTCGCATGGCGCCTGATAAAATGCTCCCGAGGATGATCGGTCCCGCAATGCCCAGCAAACCTTTCATCAGGCTGTTTGAGTTGATGCCTGCATTTTTTAGTTTGTCATTCAGGCCCAGCGGAGACAAAAACGATGGACTGGCCTTTTCTTCCGCAGGAACGTTTTTGGCGGCTGCTTTGTCGGTAAATTCATTTAGAAGGGAAAATTGATTTTGATCAACGCCCAGGTATTGCGAGATCTCTTTTACTTTTTGTTGTTCTTCTTCAGCGTAATGATTATCGGCTTTTGCAAAAGCGATTATGTCTGTTACCAGCGGGTATTTAAGTTCACTGTTCTTTAAGATATCGAGGCATTTTTTCAATTCATCGCCGCTTAATTCACTGGCAGCGCGTATTACGGCCTCTTTTTGTTGTTCGGAAATATCGGCGGCATCGCACAAAGCAACAATGTATTGCATCTCTTCTTCAGATGCAGATCGATCGGCAGTAGCTATGGAAGCCACAGCGCCCAGATACGCCCCTTTTTCCTGATCGCTATAGCCTTCCATCACATGGGTGTTCTCCATATGGAAGATTTCTTACATGTGCTCTAAATTTCATGCCACTGGTGGCTTTACATTATTACCAGGTTTGTTGTTTGCACTTTGTATGTTCAAAATGTTTCCAGGTATGAAATATATAGCTGCACGCTGCTTTCTATTCTTTCCGGTCTGGCATGGTACTCCATACCGTAATATGCAAACAACGGTTGATAGTTTGCCTTTACATATTCAAATGTGATCTCAAAAGGTGCGGTAAGTTCTTTCAGCGTATACTTATACTTTCCCGATGCGGTATATTCTTCCTCATCGATGCCGGCAGTGACGGCCAGCCCGATCTTTTTGCCCTGTACTTTATAACCGCTTTTGCTGCCGTAAGCCCAGCCATAGGTTAAAACATCATCGAGCCATTTTTTAAACAGGGGCGGACAATTAAACCAGTAAAACGGGAATTGAAAAACGATGCTGTCGAATGATTCAATCAGTTGTTGTTCATTTGCAATATCAATAACGCCATCGGGATAGACGCTGTGCAGATCATGAACTACGTACTTTTCCGGATGCTTTTGTAGTTCTTCGATCCATCGTTTATTGATGCGGGAATTTTTTAGATCGGGATGGATCACAACAATTAATGTTTTCATACTGTTACTATTTGCTATCGGCGAAATTAGCAGGAAGTGCAATTGCCTGTAACAGTACGACCCATTGTATGATACTATAACTTTTGTAAGTATGACGCGGATAAAACGATCATCGACCCAAAATGAGAATAAGAAGGCGCTTTCTACGGAATGTATGGAAGTGTATGCGGCCAATATCGTAGGCGGACAATGGACACTGGCCATCTGTTGTCATTTGCTGAATGGAAAAATGCGTTTTGGCGAATTGAGAAAACGTATTCCGTATATAACCGAACGTATGCTGGCGCTTCAGTTAAAGAAAATGGAAAAGAACAAACTGGTGCAACGCACTGTTTTTGCCGAAGTGCCGTTACGGGTAGAATATGAACTTACGGAAAGCGGGCTAAAGCTAAGGCCCATCCTGAAGCAGCTGGAGATATGGGGGATTGATCATATGAGGATGTTGAATGAATAATGCATAAGGGTTCTCTTTTTTATGCATTCCGTAAATGTTAAATAGATACTACCCGGTTCCGTTTGTTTGGCGGAATTCGGGGCTTTTCTTAATTTAACGGATATGTATAAAGTATTTGTAATAATCTTTTTTGCTTTTTGTCCGGCATTGTTATTCTCGCAAACACCCGACACCGCCAGGGTGCAACAACAGATAGCAGAGGTGTCGCGGGAAATAGACACGTTGAAGACTAAGGCCGTTGATAAAACTAAGATAGCTGAAGACATTGTTGAGGAACTTCAGAAGGTGCAGGATCGTTTGCAAATGGTAAGGAAAGCAAAAGCCTCATCGGTTCAAACCCCTGCTCAAAAAAAACAGGAAGATGAGTTGGCGCGGCAATTTAAGGCCCTTAGCAGGAAGCGGGAGGATGCATTGCATGAGTTTGACAAATTATTGGTAAGGCTTGATGAGCGCGTAGGATTTTTATTTGAACTGAAAAAAAGTATCGGTATAAAGATCGATGATTAAGACGGGCTAATATTTATTATGAATTGCCGGAGGGACGATGGCCGGCTTTGTGTTTTATAATGCATCGATGGCCGCACAAATTGCCGGTGCTCTGTTGGGCGTTAATAGTATTCCTCCGGAACTGATTTCAAGGCTGAAAACCGTTGATAACTATGCCTGGATGCAGGCGATCGTCGAAAAAACAAAGAATTATATAGGATAGAACCGGGATTTTTATGTGCTGGAGACCACTGGTAAAATCGGCTGAAATCCTTGCCAGGCAAAGGTTTTGTATGCTGTGAAAGGGCTTTGCGATCATAAAACAGGCAAAAAGCTGGTTATGAAAGTGAAACGTGACGCTGTACTTTTACATCATCAACAACGGTTCACCTACGCTAAGGCTTCGGTGGACGAGGTAGGAGAGGAGAAAGTAAAAGAAAGGATAGAACTACCACGAAGCAAAGCGCTTCACCCAAATCAGATTTTACGTTTTTTTTCATATGGCAAGCAATCGTTAGAGGTCGGCTGTTTCTACAGAGGACCTTTTTTCTTTTAGCCCCCATCCCCTTAAAAGGGGAGAATACAAGCTCCACAGTTCGAAACATCGCGTTTCTCCATTTCAAACACTACAATACTACGGCACAGATGGTAGCATAATCGTAGCATAATGGTACCGGAATGGTAGCCTGATGGCCTGGGTATCGTACCGGTACACGCTACGGACCCTACAGGAATATACGGGTGCAAGAGCTATTCCAGAGCTATCTTAGAGCAGTTGTAGAGCAGTCGCAGAGCATTCCCTGAGCATTTCCCTGCAAGTATGCTACCAGGTTCCTGGCTTCCGGCCGGCATTAACCGCTTTCCGAATAAAATTTTTTAAAAAAAGTACAGATCCTTTTAGTCAAAAAGGCTTGTTTAGTTGTTTTAATAGTACACTAATTAGTACTTTAACTGAAGCCCCGATGTTTCTACACCGGGGCTTTCTTTTTTTAGCAACGTGCTTTAGCTGCTCTTTTCCGGCGTAACCCGGTGATTTGCCCTTCATAATCAATATATTGGGATTAATAATTACCTGCAATTTCCCGCCTTGCTGTACTTTTGCCCGCTAAATAGCATTTATCATATGGAGTATTCAAAGACCTACACCGCTAAAGACGAACATATAGATTTTCAGAATATTATGGATGGGCTGTATTATCCCTTTTATATGGAATGGTGCCGCCACGATTTCATTAAAGAGGCGCTTGGTTTCGATTTTGAAGAAGAAGCCAGGAACGGGGTGAACATGGTGCTGTCGAAATACACCCTGCAGTTTGTGCGCTCACTGAAAAAAGGCGATGAGTTTATCGTTACCTGCCAGCCGATGCTCGATAAGAACAACAAGACGGTGCTGCATTTTAAACAAACCATCCTGTTAAATAATAAGATCGTTACAAAGGCCGTATTCTCCGGCACCTGTGTAAAAGCCAGCGGCGGAAGGCCCTTCTTACCCGAGAACTTATTGCAAAAGCTGGTCGGAGCCCCCGAGTGGGATGGAGAACTATAGGTTACCGTTTATTGTTTACCGGCAGCCTTTACCCACCAGATGGTATTGCTGGCATCGTCTGTCACCAGCATATAATTTTTTGTAAAGAATACACCCACCGGCCGCCCATATACTTCCTTGTTAGCTTCATTGGCTATAAAACCCGTTAGGAACGGCCGGGCGCCGCCGGAAGGCTCTCCGTTTTGAAAAGGAACAAACACTACCTGGTAGCCGCTGAATGTGGAGCGGTTCCAGGAGCCGTGCTGGGCTATATATGCGCCGCCGGCCCAGGGGCCCGGCATAATACGCTTTTCATCAAAGGCAAGCCCGAGGGAAGCGGTATGAGAACCCAATGCGAAGTCGGGCACCAGCGATTGCTTTACCAGGTCGGTGCGTTGTTTTTCATTCATCCGCGGGTCGGGATGCTGGCCCCAGTACGCATATGGCCAGCCATAAAACCCGCCT
>CBIHPC010000314.1:0-6667 GCA_966211305.1 uncultured Niastella sp. | reverse complement strand
TTGGCTTCAACGATTGCAACAGAATGACGAGCAGGCGCTCGCAGCCATCATGAGAAAATATTATACATCCCTGTATAATTACGGGTGTCGTTTTACCAGTGACGAAGGCCTGGTGAAAGATGGTATCCAGGAGGTATTTATCAGTTTATGGCAACGCCGCGAAAATGCCGCCACCATTCTGTCGCCCCGATATTACTTGCTGCGCGCCGTAAAGAACAAGGTATTGAAATCGCTGCATCAGCACAATACCAGACCGGGCACTGTTCCGCTGGAAGACGAATATGATTTTCTGCAGGAGTTCTCTGTTGAAAAGCTGATCATCGATAAACAGATGTCGGAAGAGCAGGCCACCACCTTACGTAAGACCATGGCGCAATTGTCGAAACGCCAGCATGAACTGATCTACCTTAAATTCTACCAGCATCTCGATCATGCACAAATAGCCGGGTTAATGAACCTCAGCCGGCAATCGGTTTATAATCTCCTGCACGAAACCATTCAAAAGCTCAGAAGCCTCTGGCAGGCGGAATTGTTTCCCCCGGCGTAGCTGGCGATCGTGAAACGTGAAACGGCAAACGTGAAAGGATCTCCATTGGTAAGCTCAAAAACGGCAATCCGTATGCGTCAGAATCTGCCAGCTGGCAGAGAAGGCGGGATAACCGGGAAATTTCGCGGCGCAGGATCATATTCATCTCAAAGCCCGCGAGCCATTCACGTTTGCCGTTTCACTACTGATACTTTTTTGCTCCATAGTTGTTTTTTTTTAACATTTTCCCAAAATAACCAGTAGAATTTCCGCATTCGCGGAACTTAATGGTATAACCGAGAAGTATGAAGGATTTCCGGCTTTATGATATTTCGGATTTTGTAATAGATGAAGATTTTATCCGATGGGTACATGACCAGCGCGAAGAGGATAACCAGTTCTGGAATGCCTGGCTGCAACAGCATCCCGAAAAACACCTGGTCATCGCTTCGGCCCGGCGCATCGTTGAATCAATTCAGTTTCAGCCCGCTGCCATCGATGAGCCGGATGTAGAGCGCGAGGTAGGCCGTTTGCTGAAAACCATTTCTACCCAACAAACCGAACCCCCGCCTGCAACCGCAAAATTGTTTACGTTCAAATGGTGGTATGCCGCAGCCGTATTATTGTTGTGCCTCACCGGCGCCTGGTATTTTTATTTCCGTAATACCGGTACCCGCCCATATGCTTACAAGTCGATGGTTGAATCGAAACAACTGATTGAGCATACGAATACTTCTCAAAAACCACTGGTGCTTACCCTGCCCGACGGCAGCCGTATTACCCTCGCTTCCAAAAGCCGTGTAAGTTATGCCCATACGTTCGGTTCAGGCGATACCGCCAAAAACGGCGCAACCCGCGATGTGTACCTGCTGGGCGAAGCTTTTTTTGAAGTTACAAAGAACCCGCACCGCCCGTTCCGGGTGTTTGCCAATGAAATAGTGACCAAGGTACTGGGAACCAGCTTTACCGTACGTTCATTTGAAAAAGATACAACCATACAGGTAACCGTAAGAACCGGTAAAGTAAGCGTGTATGCGCAGGCGGTAACCAAAGTATCTGCCAGAATGAACGAAATAATCCTCACGCCCAACCAGCAACTGGTATACGAAAGGATGGGGCATACCTTCCAGAAAGTGCTGCTCAGTAATCCGGCCGTCATAGCGCCTGCGGATAGCGAGCGGTCGATGGCGTATGATGAAGCGCCGCTTGAACGGATCTTCACCGACCTCAGTAAAGTGTATGGCATCAACATCGTATTCGACAGCGAAGTGATGAAAAAATGTACCGTAACCGCCGACCTTACAAATGAACCGTTTTACCGCAAGCTCGACCTGATCTGCGGCGCCATCGATGCCCATTATGAAGTAATTGACGGACAGGTGGTGATCGAGAGCAGCGGATGCAGATGATGCCGAACGCAGAACGCCGGACGGCCTGCTCGATGTTCAGTTGTTCGCTTTTATTCGGAAAGAATGCATTGCGGAGGCTTACGTTAAGCCTTCAGCGTTAAGCATATAAAATTTATTTATAAACCCAATAATATGATCAAATTACCACCATAAAGAACAGGCAAAAAAGAACCCCGGCATTGTTTGCACCAATACCGGGGCCACTGATAATTTGTCCTGCAGGCTGAAAGTAGCGGGACAAATATTGATTAAAACTGATTGCTTTAACCAACTAATAGTACAAAACTATGAAAAAAGTACTCGTTAACCAGTTAATCTACCGGTTTATGAGAATAGGATTGCTGCCATTGCTATTGATCACCGGGTTATCCGGTATAATGTATGCCCGTCCGGTACACGGACAGGAAGTTCTGAATCAGCGCATTAACCTGATCGCAGACAATAAGGAAATGAAAACGGTGCTGTATGAGATCAGCCGGCTGGCCGATATAAAATTTGTGTACAGTTCCCAGCGCATTCCGGTTCGCCAGAAAATATCTGTCGCTGCCCGCAACCAGCGGCTGGGTGAAGTGCTCGAAATTTTACTCACGCCGCTGAACGTCCTCTATTTTGTATCGGGCAACCAGATCGTGCTCATGAAAAAAGGCGAGGCGTATAACCTGGCCATGTTCATCAACGACGATCCCCGCAAATTTTTACGGGAGGAAGAATCGCCCGCCAAAACCATCACAGGTAAGGTATTAAACGAAACCGGTGAGCCGCTGAACGGCGTTTCTGTATTGGTGCGTGGCACCAACCGGGGTACCGTCACCAACGAAAAAGGCATTTTCGTTATTACAGCCGAAGTGGGTGAAACCCTTACCTTCTCTATGGTAGGCTATAAGGAGTCTGCGGTTAAAATTGGTGATGAAAACAATATCACCATTCAAATGCAGGCCGAACAAACCAACATGAACGAAGTGATCATTGTGGGGTATGGTACCCAGCGGCGAAGCTCGTTGACCGGCGCCATTGCATCAGTGAACACCAAAGCCATCAACGCACTTCCGGTGGCCAGTGTAGAGCAGGCATTGCAGGGCAGGGTAGCTGGTTTAACGGTTACCAATAATGGTGAGCCCGGTCAATCGCCTATTGTGCGCATTCGCGGGGTAAGCTCTATTAACTTCGCAAGCGATCCCCTGTATGTGATCGATGGGTTTCCCACCGGAAATCTCATGCATTTCGACAGCCGCGATATAGAATCGGTAGAGGTTTTGAAAGATGCCAGTGCGGCAGCTATTTACGGTTCACGCGCTACCAATGGCGTTATCCTAATCACTACTAAAAAAGGGAAACGTACCGGTAAACTCAATGTCAGCCTCGATTCGTACATAGGTACCCAAAAAGCCTGGAATACCATCGACCTGCTGAACACTGACCAGTACCTGTTGTATGAACGCGCGCTTAACGGCAATGCAGGCAGCAACCCGCCGCCCCGGCTTGAGCCTAATAATTTCAACCAACCCATTTATGCCGGCGCCACTCAAACGTATGCACAAACGAATACCGACTGGCAGGATGCGTATTTCAAAACCGGTATGCTTACCCAGCATAACCTGGGGGTAAGCGGTGGTAATGACGTATCGCGTTTTTATTCATCTGCCGGGTATTTTAAACAGGATGGCATTGCCCAGGGCGTATATTATGAGCGCGGCAATTTCCGCATCAACAGTGAACACCGCATCAGTAAGGTGTTCTCATTTGGCGAGAACCTGTTTATGAGTTACAGCAAGAACCGGTACGACAATACAACCGGTAACCGTACACGCCTGGTAAACGTAATACGGCAATTGCCTTATTTGCCTGTATACGATCCTACTACGAATGGTGGTTTCAGGGATGCAGAGAACAGTGTAGATGGCGCCGACCCCACCAATCCTGTAATGGATGCGCTGTTATTGGGCGAGGCACATCGTAAAACCCTCAAACTGCTGGGTACCGTATATGCCGAAGTGAATTTCACCAACTGGTTGAAGTTCCGCAGCACATTCGGGGTCGATCATGTGAATCTTTTTCAGCACCAGTTCAGGCCCATCTATAACAGTAAGGGCCGTGGCGAAACCCAGGCCCGTATCGATGATGTGCGCACCAGTTTAACCACCACGCTGTTTACAGAACAGTTGACCTTCGATAAAACATTTGGCGACCATCACCTGGCAGTAACCGCCGTATACGAGCAACAGGGCACCCGTGCCTATGGCGAACAGATGATCGGTTTTCAAAGCACCAATAATTACCAAACGCTTTTTGGCGCAACAAACGTAAATGCCTTCAGCACGCAGAGCGAGAACCTGCTGATCTCCTACGTAGGCCGGGTGAACTATGAATTTGCCGGTAAATACCTGGTAAGCGCTGCCATCCGCCGCGACGGATTAAGTGTATGGGCGCCCAATAAAAAGTTCGCCAACTTCCCTTCTGCTTCATTAGGCTGGCGCATAGACCAGGAATCGTTCATGCGAAAGATCGACAAGATCTCTGAATTGAAAGTAAGGGTAGGATGGGGAGAAACCGGTTTGAATGGAATTGGCATTTTCGGCAAACTGCCGAATTCGCAACTGGCCAATGACTATCCATGGCAGGCCGTGATTTCCCAGAACGGCGCCACTTACCCGTTCAACAACACGCCGCCTGCAGGTGGTAACGCTTCGTTTTACAACGCCATCAGCAACCCCAACCTGGAATGGGAAAAAACAAAACAGCTGAACTTCGGACTTGACCTCGGATTGTTAAACAACCGTATTACCCTTTCGGCCGATTACTACCGCCGTAAAACCGATAACCTGATGTTGAACGTACCTACGCCGGGTTCATTCGGGTTCAATAACGGCGGTGTGCTGGCCAATGTGGGCTCCATGGAAAACAACGGGCTCGATCTTCAGTTGGGTTATAACAAAAAACAGGGCGAATTCAGATGGGATGTTACCGGTCTTATCAGTTTCATCAGCAATAAGGTATTGAAGATGAATACACCCAATGCTACGATCGATCAGGGCGGCGACCAGGATTTTGGTGGCGGCGGTAATATGACGCGTACAATGGCCGGGCACCCCATTCAGTCGTTCTACGGTTATGTTGTAGATGGTATTTTCCAAACACAGGACGAGATCAACAACAGTCCCAAACAGGAAACGAAAACCGCTCCCGGCGACCTGAAGTTCCGTGATATCAGCGGTCCTGATGGAAAGCCCGATGGCGTAATTACTGCCGACGACCGCATGTTCCTCGGCAACTATCTGCCCGATTATTCCTATTCGCTCAATTTTAATGCGAATTACAAAAACTTCGATGCCAGCATCTTTTTCCAGGGTGTACAGGGCAACAAGATCTTCAATGCAGCCCGTATCATAAGCGAGGGTATGGCGCGCCTGTTCGGTTCCGGTACCGCGGTACTGAATGCGTGGACGCCCAACAATACCAATACCGATGTGCCCCGCGCTATCGCCGGCGACCCCAATACCAATGTGCGGCCTTCAACCCGCTGGATAGAGAATGGTTCATATCTGCGGTTGAAGAACATCACCATCGGGTATACGGTTCCCAATAGTCTTTTGCAATCGATGACCCGTAACGCCATCAGTAGTTTTCGTGTATATATAGGTTCGCAAAACCTGGTAACGTTTACCAAATACAAAGGCTGGGACCCTGAAATAGGATCTAAAAACACCACGCTTACCAACGGTATCGACTATGGGCAGTATCCTGCCGCCCGTTCCTTCCTAGTTGGTTTGCAGGTAGGCTTCTAATATTGTCATTATGAATTAACAAAAGATCATTATGAAACGCAACCATATATACCGGTACAGTGTACTTACCATATTACTAACGATAGTAATGTTCATTGCCTGTCAGAAGCAACTGAACAAAACCAATCCCAGCTATCCCACGCTGGATACCTATTTCCGGAACAGCGATGAATTACAAAAAGGCACCAACGCCATCTATTCCATATTCCATGCTGCACAGCTGATTGCCCGTGAATGGTTTTTCCTGCACGATCTGCGCAGCGACGATGTAGCTGCCGGCGGTAGCCAGTTGGAACTGCCCCGCAGGCAGATCCTGGAAGGGAACATTACGCCCGACAATACCGTAATGAATGATGTATGGAAAGGGGCGTATACCGTTATTCACCGGGCCAATACCGTTATATTCTTTTCATCGCAGGTTACAGATAATACCAGCTTGCGCGACCGGTGCGTGGCGGAAGCGAAATTCTTTCGCGGCTGGGCATATTTTGAACTGGTTTCATTATGGGGCGCAGTGCCTATGTACCTGCAGCCGGTAACCGAGGCGAGCCAGTTTCAATCCCGGGCAACTGCCGATGCGGTGTATGCACAGATCATTAAAGACCTGGAAGAAGCCGCTGCCGCATTACCACCTGTATATGACGCTGCCGATCGCGGCCGCGCTACAAGCGGGGCTGCCAATGCACTGCTGGGCCGCGTACAAATGCAAAAAGGCGATTACGGCGCTGCCCGTACCGCCCTGCTGAAAGTAAAAAATTCGAACCAGTATGCGCTCGTTGCCAATTACCTCGACAATTACCTTGAAGAGACCGAGTTTAATTCAGAATCGATTTTTGAAGCGGTGTTCTTTGAAACGGCGCCCAACCAGTTTAACTGGGGATATACCGGCGACGACCCCAGTCAGCCCCAGGGCACTGTACGCAACCAGGAATATTCACCTATTGCGTGGC
>CBIHPC010000313.1:0-6750 GCA_966211305.1 uncultured Niastella sp. | reverse complement strand
GTAATTTCAACTCTTCTTTCCTGTTCATTAAATGCTACAGGAAAACGGATTGAAGAGGAAGAGTTGAGCCAAACAGCACTACCATCTGATAGCTTTACCGGGTACATTTGTCCCCGGGCTGTTTTTAATGTATTGTATAAGGTTGTGGCCTTTGTTACCCCATCTTTTGTATACACCAGCTGCCCGTCGGCATTCATCACCTGCATATTTCCCTGCTGCGCAAGTTTTCCTGAACCCGCACTGTCGAGCTCAATGGTACTTCCATCATCCAATACCAGTTGGGCTTTATAGGTTCCTGGTGCCGCATCGGCCGGTATCGTATTTTCTGCTGGTTGTACAGTAGCTACCTGCTTTGCCGGTTCCTTCTTCAACAGTAACCAGGCGCCTGTTCCCAGTACGGCTGTTACAACAGCTGCAGCAGCTACCGTTTTCCACATACTTCTTGTAGTAGCCCGTTGAATAGGTGCCACAAAAGCGCCGGGGAAGATCAACTCCATAGCACGTTTGCGCGCATCTTCTTTGGTGCCTTCTATTTCATGCCACTGATTCAACCTCGACTGTAACTCATCGTTATTCGTAAGTTTTGCAAAGAGCTGCTTATTGTCTGCTGATACATTGACCCAGTTATCCAGTATTGTTCTTTCTTCTTCGGTGAGCTCATCCTGGTTGTACTTTAAGATAAGACGTCCCATTTCGAACAACTCATTGGAAAGGTTATACGATTCTTCAGCCATTCATTAAGCATTTAAAAATGTGATCTGATTATGTTTGTTTGCCCTGCCTTAACCGAAAAAGATAACAATATGGTAACCGTTACATAATAGAAACGGATGGCAGAGTGGGTTTGTCCAAAAAGATTTGAAATATTTTTTTTTACGATCTCTGCGCTTCTAAACTGGCCAGCACCAGGCAAAAGAAAACATAGCCTTCCTGTGAAAATGCGTGCTTTAAGTATTTGATGGCCAATGATCTTTGGGTAGTGACCGCGCTCTCGGAAATTTGAAGGGCGGTGGCTATCTCCTTCGTTTTAAGTCCTTTAAAATACGTAAGGATGAAAATTTCGCGGCACCGGTTGGGGAGCTTTTGTACCTCTTTATAGATCCTGTTGATGAGGTCCGATTCTATGATAAGATGATCCGATCCTTTTAATTCTTCCGCCGAAAGCAGGTGTGATTCATATTCCTTTTTTACTTCGTTGAACCGTTGCCTGTACCGCAGGTAGTCGAGACACTGGTTGCGGACTGTTATATAAAAAAAGGCCTTTATGTTGTTTTGGTTGCCAAAATTCTCTCTCAGGCTCCAGAATTTTCGAAAGACTGTAATAACGATATCCTGCGCTTCCTCGCGATTGCTTACCAGGCGTTCTGCGAAGTATTGCAGTTGTGTATAGTATTCATTAAATAAATAATCGAATACCCGGCTATCGTTGCTTTTTAAGCCGTCAATAATTTGAGTCTCAGTAAATTGGCTACTTTTCATTGCTTACTCCTGCGGCATTCATAGGCGAATTGATCAAATAAATTAATTTACTGAAAGACAAAACAATCAATTGCAACCGGATGCCCTGCACTTATGGTAAATGCGGCGGCAATATAGCGGCTGATGGTTTCGGGTTAATGATTTCTAAGTGCAAGAATAAGGCGGATAGGTTATATGGAGATCCCGGAAATACCGTACGGCACGAATTTAAGGTGAAAAAACATTTTATCCAATGGAGGCGCAAACCATGAATTTCCACATTATGAATTCCCCGAATATCAAGTTACAAAAAAAGGCCATTCCTTTCAATACCAGCGAAAACCATTTTTGTTTTTTCTTACTCATTGGTTCTTACGGTTATATTTAACGATAACCATTCTCAACTCATTACCGTATAAAAAAAATACATGCCAGCGCTTCTAACATCACCAATATCCGTATATTAAATCTAAAATCACGCTGGTACCAAAAGAAAAGGGGCTATCCCGTTATACGGTACAGCCCCTCAGTAATGTATTGTGAAAGTTAAACAGCTTTCAGCGGTTGCGGATGCTCAGCCATTCGCCTCAACTTCCTGACATTACGGCCCGTATGCCGCCTGGTTATGTGACTGGGCACAAAATCGGGACCGGTTGTTTTACAAAATCCGGCTGCGTTTTTTACCCTCCTGCGGCGCGTTATTACCTTCTTCTTTTTAAAACCGGCACTTTTGACCCGCTTTCTTCCCGGCCGCATTCTTGTCTTGTTATTACCTTTATTGGCCATAGCAATCATTTTTTATTTTATGATAAATAGCGTTGATTAGTGCCCAATTTACCAAATATTAGGGGCGAAGCCAATTCCGTAACCTGATATATTCATGACGTTGATCAGGAATTTTTATTATTTTTAGGCCTTCATTCATGAAAAACCATCGGTTAAAGACGTAGTCGTTTGTAGCATGTATATTTCTGCGGTCTATAGCATCTGATGGGCTTTCATACCTGCTCATATGGCCGGTCGTATACCAGCCTCCCTCTTGAAACATAAGCGAAAAGAAACGGCGTCGCCATTCAGCGGGCATTCCGTTCATTAATCAACAACCCTTGGGACAATATCATGATGCACATCGTACCAAAAAAGGTTAACGGCAACCGTTTGTTAACCACTACCGCCTTTGTAGCTTTTTTAACTTTAATAATTGCGGGCGCCTGCAAAAAAAAGACGGAAAGCAGCGTTACCGACCGGCTCATGAACAAATGGAGCCTTGTTCAGTACATCGACACTACCCACTCCTCTTCTGTACTTCTTCCCATGATCTCAAACTATGAAGGGAAAACCGGCGAGTATATGGATTTCAGAAAAGATGGCAAGCTGTATTCATACTATAACAAAACTTACGACACTGCACAATACACCTACTCTGAGCAGAAATACGAAGTGAATGTTCGGGCCCACAAGTATAATATTCTTATACTTACCGACAATACCATGATCCTGTACGAACCGCGTTATTCCACCTCTTCCTCACCGGGTGATTATTCGGCATATAAGATCACTTTAAGCAAATAAGTGAGTTAAATTGAAACAACTTCATTCATATTGATCGTTTGTAGATGTATTAAAAAGAAGTAAGCCGTATGAGGTAAGAAATTCGCAAACCTTCGTTCTTCTTACATCGTACATCCTGCTCCATCACCCTATTCTCAAAAATCAATCAATTTGCCTCGTTGTTATATCTGATTCCCGTCATTGTATCTGGTAATTAATACTAAACTGCTTACCGGCTTTGGAAGCATCTTCCCATGCCCGCCGGTACAGGAATTTGATAGAACCGTTCTGCACCTGGGTTTGCGGGTCAAGCTCAAATATATCCATACCGCCGGCGCCAATGCCCACTTCGGCCTGCATTTTATACTCATGCGATACGCTAAAATGACTGTTGGGCTGTACCTCCCAGTTATACCCGGTACCGGGACTGGAAGGTAATTTTATCACCAGGTGATCATCCATCTTTAGCTGGATCTTTTTTCCATTGTCGGCTTCGCTCAATTGAATTTCCTGCATACAATGCATATTTAAAATACAAAGCAATAGAAGTGGAATTACTACTTTGACGGGCCATACATGCAACTTCGCCATACGTCTTTTATGAGTACACTTCATCTCCATAATATAGCCCGTCAAAGCAGTATTGACAGGTTTCAGTTACCACGCATACATCTCAATGATCTGGTCGTTCTCGATCAGCACATTTACCGGGGTTTGCTTTTCCAAAGCGGTGCCCGCCAGTATATTGAATGCCACAACCGAAGAATCGGATCCATTATAAAATTTCTTCCAGCCCAGTTCGCTGAGGTTAACCCAGGCGTTGCGGGTTTGGGCGATGGTCCATACCCCCAGCACTTTTTTGTTCGAATGCCACACACCGGCGCCGTACCCTTCTTCAGCCTGTCCTTTTTCAAATTCTTTTATTGAATCAAAAGGGGTGGCAAAAGCTGCACCGCCCGATTTACCATTCTCCGTTTTTGAAGCAGGTATCAGGGGTTGGGCGGCAGGGGCAAATGATTCGCTTACCGCTGATGTTGAAGCTGCTGATGGCACATCAGTTGGAATATTTTTTTTGGACATGTTATAATTTTTTAAATGAAACAATGTTCTTTCTGGTAAGAACTAAAAATACTGAACGTCCTTACGCATAAACTTCGGTAATGATACCGTCCACAACATGAGCGGTTACATTACGTCCGGCTGATTTTGCGGTTGCCAGATCATTTAACATAAGGAAGAAATTGGCATCATTACTATTGGTGATCCTTTTCCAACCCTCATTACCGAGGAAAGCATAAGCATTGCGGTCTGATTTGTTGTTCCACAAACCTCTTACGCTTATGTTGTTCAGCCAGGCAGTATCAACGATAGCATTAACACCCTGCATGGCGCTATCGATGCCACATTCGCCATAACCAATGCGGAAATAACCGCTTTCACCCCAGCCTGTACCCCAACTGTTCTTACAGATCCAGAATTGTTGCGCATCATTGTAGCCTACGCAGCATACACAGTGGCCGCCGCGCAATGTAGCATTGGCCGATTTACGATATATGCCCGTATTGTATGCAAAGAAATCGGAATACACCGAAAAGCAGGCAACCATTGGGCCATTGGTCGATAACCATTCCTTGATAGCAGCAATACTGGTAAGGTTTGAATAAGACTGTATTTTGGTTACCCGGTTCTGCCAGTTGGCGCAACGTCCTGTACAGTTTTGATCACCCGCTGTATACGGATAACATGCCTCATCAGTAACGCCGGTGGTTTTATAATTTTCAAGGGCTCTGTCGGGCCACCAGCCATTGCTGCAATTGCGGTTCTCGGCTCTGGCCAGGCAATAGAACAAATGAGCCTCGGAATGGTCAACAGCATAAGCCGGGTTGTTCTTCAGGATCTTTATCCTGCTTTCAACCGACGCAATGGTACCAAAGGCAACACAGGAACCACAACTGCCCTGGTCTTTAACGGGCGTAAGAAAATTCTGTCCGCCTTTGTTACGCCAATCGAATGAAGTAGGCGCGCCAAACTCATTGCCATAAGCGCTTTTGCGTACATTAAAATTAAGGAGGTTGGCCTGGGCCATAGCTTCCTGTTCGCTAAGACTGGGCTCACCCGGACCGGGCGTATAGCCCAGCCGTTTGGTTTGCTCTTCTTCAGAGAGTTCAAAAATCATGTTGGAGCCGGCCGTCCAGCTACTGTCATTTTGCAGCAGGGTGCTGCGGAGCGCATTCAGTTCTTCTGACTTGTTCATAAGCGCATGATTTTAATGGTTAAAGAAAAAAGATACAAATGCTTTTATGCCGGGCATGCCCTTCGTTTGTATTTGATAGTAATACATACAAACAGGCGTGCTTTGTTGATTCAACAAAGGCATACAGGCCCCTTAACCGTTTTCGGAAAATCCTGCTTACTGTCAGAGCTGGTAATAAAACTGTGTTGGTTGAGAAGAATGTTTAAGAAGGGATATACGGAACTGTTATAAAAATCCTGCGTAAGCTACATTAAAAAAAATGAATAATCAATACCACAAACCGGGAATATCAATTATTGAATCTTTACGTGTTAATCAAAGCACTTAATTACTACACTAATGTTGAAGCGTTGGTAATGTATTACATCAGTGTATACATCACGCTAACACATTGAGGTGCATTTACAAACAACAAAGGGCATCAGTATATTATTCACATTATTAATGAATTACAATCTTTTCATATACCAAAAAACAATTATAAACGTTATTGATAATATCGCCGGGTTGAAAACAGCCAGGTTTATCCTTTAAAAAACTGTACCCCATGAATTACCAGCAACTCGTATCGGTATGTTCCTATACCGGACTAGTAATTTTACTAGCAGCATGCCATCCAACCCATACAACTGTTTACTCAAGCGCACCACCACCTGCACAAACCAGGATCATTGTTGTTAAGCAACCGCCACAGGTTGTTGAAAAAGTGGTAGTGGTTAATCAATCCCAGCCGGTTCAACCGCAACGGGTAGTAGTAAATAATACACAAACTGTTTACAACAACAATACGACGGTCAATAATACGACTGTCAATTCAACTACAAACAATGCCACGGTAAATAATAATCAAACCCGTCAGCAAAGACCCGGGTTTAACGGCAGAATTCAAACACCCAGAGAAAGGGAAGAAAAAGAAAGACTGGAAAGAGAACGACTTGAAAAAGAGCGGCTGGATAAAGAACAGAAAGAACGGGAAGATAAAGCCCGGCTGGATAGAGGCAACAACGGCTGGGGGCGTGGCGGACGATTTGGACAACCCCAATCCCAAAAAGACCGGGAGGAAAAAGAACGTTTAGAGAAAGAGCGTTTGAATAAAGAGCGGGCTGAAAAAGAGCAAAAGGAAAAAGCAGAAAAAGAGCAGGCGCTGAAAGGCAATAATGGCTGGGGGCGTGGCGGACGATTTGGACAACCCCAATCGCAGCGGCCACAAACGAATAATAATGACCAGGCTGAAAAAGAACGTATGGCCAAAGAGCAAAAAGAGAAAGAAGATAAAGAGCGGGCCACCAGAGAACAGAAAGAAAAAGAGGACAAAGACCGCGCTGATAAAGAGCGTATAGCCAAAGAGCAAAAAGAGAAAGAAGATAAAGAGCGGGCCACCAGAGAACAGAAAGAAAAAGAGGACAAAGACCGCGCTGATAAAGAGCGTATAGCCAAAGAGCAAAAAGAGAAAGAAGATAAAGAGCGGGCCACCAGAGAACAGAAAG
>CBIHPC010000312.1:0-6776 GCA_966211305.1 uncultured Niastella sp. | reverse complement strand
CTTTTTCGAAACTATAACTGCCATCGCCAAACTCCCAGAAATAAGTATAGAAAGAAGCGGGCGCGCCGGCAATTTGCCTGAGTGGCCGAAGCGAGGCGTTGAATTTTACCTGGTTATTATCGATCTGCGGGTTGATCTCAGCAGCGGCAGTATCGTTGGTTTGTGCTTTTACGGAACCTATCATACATAACAACAGCGTTGGCAGAAACAGGGGTTTGTATGATGTCATGGGTCGAAGAATTTTATAAATGTAATTAATTGTACTTAAAAAACCCGGCCGGCTGCTGGCCGGCCGGGAGCGTACGGATTAATTTAAAAGCCCCGTTTTAGATGGTTGCGAGGAAAGCGTCTACTTCGGCCTGTGTTGCCTTTTGAACCGGCGCATCGATGTGCATGTTGGCGCCAATGGTTATCGATTGTGTACCGAACTGAATGAACCCGTCGCTGTCTTTTCCGAGAATGATAAGGTCGGCCTGTAATCCTATGGGTAAAGAGTTCTGATACGATTGGAATTTCTGTGACGTATAATCAAATGGTAAGGTGATCACCGTTGCAATATCTTTGAACACCAGCATTACCTGCAGGTCGGTCACCTGGTTATTATCCTGGAAATCAGGTAAAGCGGTGATGGTAGTTTTGGGATTTGGATCGCTATAGAAACGATCGCAGTTAACCCAGGTAAAAGATGGTAATGAAAAGGTATAGCTGTTTGGACCATTGCCAAAAGGATAATAAGGAGCAGGTACCCAGGTATAAGGACTTTCCTGCTGGTTGCCGCCTGATGCACCTCCGCCCTGTTGTCTTCTTTCCTGGATGAACAGACCCATGTCGCCGTTGTTCATTACTTTGGGAATTTCAACCTGTGCGCCTTTATCCTGAAGTTTGGGATTTACCAGCAGGTCAGCGCCATCTTTTCGGGCTTCCACAAGAATTTCTCCACCCGATTCAAGTAATTGTCCGTTCGATTCGGTCATAACACCGGAGAACAATACATCTTTTTTGCTCAGTACCTCTTTCAGGGTAACGGTTACGGTTCCGCTTACTACATTGCCTGCGCCGTCGACGAATGCATTGGGTGCAAACGTTACTTTGGTACCTTTTTCACCGGTTATCGTAAACCCGGCATCTGCATTACCGGTAAATGATTGTTGTTTGATGGCATGTGCTGCCAGCACATCATCGGCCTTTGCATAATTGGGTGGTGTGCTTTTATCTTTTTTGCAGGCGGTCATTGTTGCCAAAGCTGTTGTCAATATCGCGGCTGATAATAAAGTAGCTTTCATGATGATTAGTTTTTTGATATGGGCCTACTCTTTCAGGGCTTTTCGGCTTCCGCCCGTTGTTGTTTCATAAGTATATCAACGGGTGTGTTTTTTTGTTACCCCCTTTTTTTGAAATTTTTTCCGATCATTTTTTATACTCTATATTTGAAGGGGGCAATTGTAAGGCGGAGGCATGATTCTCATTCACTTATAACTATTTTCTATAGCTACCGTAATTCATACCGACCAGCGCTACATAACCGCCCTGCTTCATAATGATGTGATCATTGTGCGGGAGATCTACACGAAATATGCCGCCAAAGTGAAACATTATATTATGGCCAACAGCGGGGACGCCGATGATGCGGCCGATATTTTTCAGGAAGCGTTAATTGATATCTATAACCAGGCAAAAAGCAAACAACTGCAGCTTACCTGTCCGTTCGAACCCTTTCTTTTACTGATCTGTAAAAGAAAATGGTTAAATGTTTTGAAAAAAAGAGGGCGCGAACCGGTAACAAATGACGCTGACGATGTATCTATAGGAGAAGATGTTTTTGCCCTGGCCGAACAAATGCAGCAAAGCGACCGGCGCCTGCAGGTGTTTTTGCAGTGTTTTGAAAAGCTGGGTGATGGTTGTAAAGAAATTATCAGGAAATGTCTTGGCGGAGAAGAGCTGGCATCGATAGCGGAACAATTGAAAGTTACGTACGGGTACTTACGTAAGAAGAAGAGCGAATGTATGGCGGCATTGGCAAAATTGATCCATTCACAATTACCCGAATGAATAATTTATGAGCACGTTCAATGACATAGCAAGGTATGCCGAAGGCGAAATGACGGCCGATGAGCGTGCCGCTTTTGAAGCGGTGCTGGCATCGGATGAATCATTACAACACCAACTGGCTGTATACCGCGAAGTGCATGGTTCGCTGCAGCAGCATTTCAGCGCCGATGCGCAGCGCGATCAATTGCAGGGTACCCTGCAAACATTGCGGGGCGAATTCTTTGGCGATGCCCGGCAACCGGCCAAAGTAGTTTCCATAAAAAAATGGCTGCGTGGCGCCGTAGCAGTAGCTGCGGTATTGATTGCGGTCGTGTTCATCTGGCAGCCCTGGAAACCGGGATTGTTCAGAGAGTATGCAGATACCACTATGGTAGCGCCGGCCGAACGCGGCGAGGGCGAAGCTGACCTGTTGCAAAAAGCGGTAACGGCATTCAATAATAAAGAATTCGCGGAGGCCGCGAACCTATTACAGCAGGTAAGGCAACAGGATACTACCAGCAGCTATGTAAACTTTTACCTGGGAATATCTTTGTTGCAAACCGGCCGCATTACTGAAGCAAGGAACATCTTCAATAATTTGTACCTGGGGCAATCGGCTTTTAAATTTGACGCTGCGTGGTACCAGGCGCTTGGTTATTTAAAGGAAGATAATAAAGCGATGAGCAAAGAATGGTTGCAGAAAATTCCTGCCGATGCATCCGGCTATAATAAAGCGCAGGAACTATTGCAGAAATTATAAATCATTAAGCGCGTAACCATTTTGTCATATGCGGATAGGAAGATACGTTTAAGCGGCGGGCGTTTTTTTCGTTTACCGTTAGCCCGATCCTTTCAAGCATCGACAAACCGATATAACTTTTCAGCCGGCAGCTGTCGGTAATATAATCACGGCCGCCCCTATAACCCTTTTCGTGAAAAACAAAAAAAGGATCGATGCCTAAATGGATGCAGGCTGCATACGACCAGGCAATGGCCATTATCTCTTCCGATTCGCGGTCTTTTCTGCCGGGAATATTTCTTTCTGATAACCTGGGCCTGTCAATGGCAGGAACTACGGCAATGTGACCGGCTTCATGTAGAATATCACCGGGATGTTCCAGTGTTTCTTTGTCGATAATGATCGTGCCGTTATTGATCAAAAGCCCGGGGAGAAAACTTTTATTGCTGATCCTGCGGTAAGTGGTTTCAATGCCAATGTTATTGAGGAATTCAACGCATACATCCAGTAAAGCCGATTCGCCCTGTTCGTTATCTGTCATTAATATATTTTAACAAGCGCAAACGGTAAATTTACGACAATTGCGGCTACGCCACCGCACTTTCTTCCTGCGGCACAGTTACGCGTACAGGTTTTTTAACGGCCTTTGCTTTCCTTTTCTTTCGTCCAACAAGGTAAATAAGCAGCCCGGTAATGGGCAGGCTAAAAGCGACAATAGCGGCTATCAACGCCAGGATCTGTGTTGGCCAGCCGTATAGTCTTCCGGTATGAATGGGGTACACCATTCTGCGCACTTTGGCGCCTGTGCCGGCATTTTTGAACATCGTTTCCTTTAAAATGCGGCCCGTACCTTTTTCAAAATACAATACATCGGCAATATTGTAAACCGAAGCCTCGTGGTTCAATTTGTTGACGGTAATGGAAAGACTGTCTTTTTCGGGCAGCAACATCGTTATCCGGCCTTTATACGGCAACCTGTTATTGGTTTGCTGGTATAACGATTCATAAAATCCGGCTGCTATTGGTTGTTTAACGGTGTTGGCCGGAGCCTCCGTTTTTTTCATGGGTTTGCCATCGAACACCATGTAAATGGCATTGTTCATCCACTGGTACGACCACGTAAGGCCCGTAACTGAAATTGCGAACAGAACGAGGTGAACATAAAAACCACCAACGGCGTGCAGGTCCCAGTTCAGGCGTTTCCATTTCGATTTCCAGGCAATACGGGTACGTTGTTTTAAGATATGCCAGCGTTTGGGCCACCATAGAACAATACCCGAAATAACCATAAAAACAAATATGAGACAGGATGCGCCGGTAATGGCCTTGCCCGTTTCATTCATGCACAGGTGGCGGTGCAGGTTCAATACAACGCCGAAAAAGCGTTTGTTATAATTCAGTCCTTTGATCACTTTTCCGGTATACGGGTTCACGGCAATATGCCAGGTTTGGGTTTTACTCATTTTGGCCATGAAAACCACCGAGCGGCCGGGCGCCTGGGTTTCTGCATAAATACGGGCGATCTTCAGTTTCGGGTCATAAGCTGCGGCCGAATGCAACATGCTGTCGATGGTTACCCGTTGGGCATTCTGCGGTACGGTCACATAATAGAAATCATGGTTGGCCCATTCGTCCAGTTCGTCTTCAAATACCAGCAAAATGCCGGTACCGGCAACGATCAACACCACCAGCCCCGATGCCAGTCCCAACCATAAATGCAGTTTGCCAAAGATTTGTTTCAACGTCATCGCCTGGAAATTGTAAGAATAAAAAGAGTCCCGCCTCATGGCGGGACCCACTAATCAAAGCCTTAACATCTGGATGTACTGCGGCCGAATTCCAATGAACACAACCAGATCTAAAGCTGCTATTTCGATAAGACTAAAAGGTCCACTAAAACCCGTAAACGGCAAAAAAATACGCATACTGTTTGCCGGGGATAAATAAAACCCTTAGACAGTCCTAACTGTGTACACTCATGTAAAGAACTTTTGAGGATCCGGTTTAAAGGAGCGGAACGTAAGTTAAGCATTTGTGTTTACGTCAATTACGCCTAAAACGTATACGCTACCGTTGCCAGCCAGTTCCGTGGTGCGCCGGGGAACAGCCGCAAATAATCGTACCCGCCTACCCAATACGTTTTATCCAGCACATTGTTCAGGTTGAACTGGATCTGGAACTTATCGATCTTATAATACAGGGCTGCATTCAGCAGTTCGTACCCCGGAACCGTTTGCGCCTGGTTCAGCGACAGGTAACGTTTGGTTACGAAATTTCCGCCAATACCTATGCCCAGGCCGCTCAGCGCATTGCCTTTGAACGTATATTTCGTCCAGAAGTTACCCATGTGCCTCGGGGCATTTGGTTTTTGCTGGCCGATGAAATTCTTGTCTTTACCACCGGCTTCCTGCAGGCTGGCATCGTTATAAGCATAGTTCAGCACTACGTTCCAGTTGTCGGTGATCTGTCCTGCCACTTCAAATTCAAACCCTTTCGATTCTTCTTTACCCATCTGTATCATGCTGTCGACCGGGGCCGGAGCCGGGGCCGCATATAATGCATTGACCTGTTCTATCTGGTACACCGAAGTGGTGAGTGATAAACGTTTGTGAAACCATTCTGATTTGAAGCCCACTTCATACATCTTGCTTTCGAGCGGGTCGAACGGACCGCCTGAGGTGGGGGATTGTACGGTGGCTGCCTGCGGATTGTATCCCTGTGTATATAAAGCATAGGCGTTTATATTCCGGTTGATCTCGTAAACCAGGCCGACGCGTGGCAACACTGCGGTTTGGGTAACTTTCTTTTCCCTGGCGGTTGTGTAATACGCTCTGTCAACAAACCACTCAAAACGTAAACCTAACAGGGCCTGCAACCTGCCGAATTTTATCTGGTCCTGGATATAGGCGCCATGCAGGTAGTTCAGTTTTGGCAAGGTGGCGTCGTTAACGGCCGGAAGGTATACATACTTCGTAACGTCTTCCATTTTGTGCTCGTTAAGGGTAAGGTCGTAAGTGGTTACGTTGGGTTTGGGACCGTAAATAACCGTGTCGGCGCCATTGTATTTGGTAGTATAACGCTGCATTACAAATTTGGCCGAATCGGCCGCGCGGTAGCTGCCTGTTGTACCATCTTTTTTAAGATAACCGCTGGCGGTAAGTTGTGCGGCGCCTACGGGCAGTTTGCTTTGCGCATAATCGTACCCCACAACGATCTTATGGGCAAGAACGCCTGTGTTCATGTTGTGGGTGAAATATGTAGAGAGGTTATCGCTGAACTCTCTTGAATCCCTGTCGAATACCTGGCGCTCTACGAGGAAGGATACATTCTGGCCCAGTGCGTTCTTCATATACGTGTTGTTGCTTCTGTGCTCAAACAGATCCTCGGTATAGCTGGTGCGGAGATAAGCGATATTGAATGACGTATTGCTGGTGAAATTGTGTGTCAATGAGGTGGTGATGTTATACTGCTCTTCGTTCAGGTGATCGTTCACGGCATTCAGCGAAAGCGAAACAGGTGTTGAATACAGGTCATTGAAGAAGGCTGACTGGCCGCGGTCGACCCGGCTGTTCGATTTGTTGTACACCAGGTCGAAGTTCAATCTTGTTTTATCGTTTGGCAGAAAGCTGATCGATGGTGCTATTACAATGTTCTTTTCAAACTGCAGATCGCGGAACGATTGCGAATTTTCATAAGCAATGTTCAGGCGGTACAACAGGGTTTTGCTTTCATTCATGGGGCCGGTAACATCTGCCAGCGCCCTGAAAGTATTGTAGCTGCCGGTAATGAATGAGATGGATTTCTTCGGCTGATCGAGCGGTTTCTTGGTAACCCTGTTGATGGTTCCGCCGGGTGATGCGTTTCCAAAAAGAGCTGATACAGGCCCTTTGATCACTTCCACTCTTTCGAGGTAGTTTGCCGGTGGCTGTTTCCAGAACGAAGCGTTTGCCCGCAAACCATTTACCAGCATGGTGCCATTGCCGGCGAAAATGCGAAAACCTCTGATGGC
>CBIHPC010000311.1:0-6805 GCA_966211305.1 uncultured Niastella sp. | reverse complement strand
TTGCGAACCATACCCAGGATCTGAGGAGTAGCTTCTACTTCTTTTGAAGCATTGGTCTTATTTAAACCCAGGGCCTGTAATGTTAACTTCTGGCGCTCGGGTCTGTCAATAGGACTTTTTACTAAAGTGATTTTAATCTTTTTCATAACCCTGTCTCCGCCAGCTGACGGAGGAAGTTTATAAGTTGAGAATTATTTTAATTAACGTGGCACCTAAATCCGTTCCCCCCGTCAGAAGGGGGTCAGGGGGAGCCTAGCCGTTAAATACTTTCTTCAGGTTCAGTTTCCGCTGACGGGCAACAGTAACCGGCTCACGCAGCATGGCCAGCACTTTGAAAGTAGCTTTAACCACGTTGTGAGGGTTGGCAGAACCCAGTGACTTTGCCAGAACGTCGGTAATACCGGCGGCTTCCAGCACAGCGCGCATACTACCTCCGGCAATTACACCGGTACCATGAGCGGCAGGTTTTACCAGTACTTTGGCAGCACCTTCTTTAGCCCATTGGTCGTGAGGGATAGTACCGTGCATGATAGGCACTTTAATCAGGTTCTTTTTGGCGTCTTCGATACCTTTGGTGATAGCTTCCTGAACTTCTTTAGCTTTACCCAGACCGTGACCTACAACACCATTTCCGTTACCTACCACTACCAGGGCAGAAAAACTAAAAGCGCGACCACCTTTGGTTGTTTTTACCACGCGGTTAATAGCCACCACTTTCTCTTTCAGCTCGATATCGCCGGCTTTAACCCTGTTTAAATTAACTTTTGCCATTATTTCTATTTGAAATTATCGGAATTGTAAATTGTGAATTGTCTTAGAATTGAAGACCGCCTTCGCGGGCGCCTTCCGCAACACTTTGCACACGGCCATGATACAGGTTACCACCACGGTCAAAAACGATAGCGGTAATACCCAGGTCTTTTGCTTTGCGGGCAATAGCCTGACCAACCAGTTTGCTTTTTTCAACCTTTGTGATCTTTTGTGCGCTGATATCCTTATCACGTGAAGAGGCAGCAGCTAATGTGAAACCTTTATCATCATCGATCAGCTGAGCGTAGATATCGCTGTTGCTACGGAAAATGGCCAAACGTGGCTTAGCAGCTGTACCGGCAATCTTCTTACGAATGCGGTAGCGAATCTTCTGCCTTTGTTCTAATTTGGTATTCATTGCTCTTTATTTTATACCCTCCGATACTGCCGGAGCGTTAATTTGATAATTTGATAATTCGATAATGTGATAACTGGCTTTAAACATTTTTGAAGTTCCCGATAAAACTGATTTCAATTTTATCGGGAATTCATTATCACATCATCATATTAGCTAATTAGCTAATTATTATTTACCAGCTGCTTTACCAGCTTTACGACGAATAACCTCGCCAACGTATTTAACACCTTTTCCTTTGTAAGGCTCAGGTTTACGTAAGCTGCGTAATTTGGCAGCAACCTGTCCGATCAGTTGTTTGTCGATACCTTCCAGGGTGATCTTCGGGTTTTCCCCTTTTTGCTGATCGGTAGCAACTTTCAGTTCTTTGGGAACTTCGAACAAAATATTGTGAGAATAACCCAGTGAAAGATCCAGCAGGTTACCCTGATTACTTGCTTTATAACCTACCCCAACCAACTCCAGTTTCTTTGTGAAACCTTCAGTAACCCCTTTCACCATATTGGCTACCAGCGCGCGGTACAAACCGTGCAATGCACGGTGACGGATCTGGTCGGTAGGACGGGTGAAAATAATTTCGCCGTCTTTTATTTCGGCTTTGATATCCCGGTCAATAGCCTGTTTCAATTCACCTTTGGGACCTTTAACAGTGATAACGTTATCAGCACCAACTGTGATTGTAACTCCACCTGTAACTGGCACCGGTTTTTTACCTATACGAGACATAACTAATTAGTTTAAAGTTATAAGTTATAAGTTTTAAGTTTTGAAGACCGGTCAGCCCTATAGGTTTGAGCTTAATGTATCTTCAAACTTCCTCCTCGCCCTTTAGGGGGCGGGGGGATTAATAGATGTAGCAAAGAACTTCGCCGCCAACGTTCTGGCTTTTGGCTTGTTTGTCGGTCATTACACCTTGTGATGTGCTCACAATTGCAACGCCCAGACCATTTTTCACTCTTTTGAATTCAGCAGGGCTGGCGTACTGACGTAAACCAGGACGGCTGATCCTTTCCAGCGCTTTGATAGCAGGCTCTTTACTTTGAGGATCGTATTTCAGGGCTATTTTAATAACACCCTGTTTGTTATCATCCTCAAATTTGTATTTCAGAATGTATCCCTGATCGTATAAGATCTCGGTAATACGTTTTTTCAGATTAGAAGCCGGGATCTCAACGATCCGGTGTCCGGCCATCTGCGCATTACGAATTCTAGTCAGGAAGTCTGCTATGGGATCAGTTACCATGTTTATTTTAAATTAAAACAGTTTTACAATTTTATTCAAGAGTAGTCCCTGCTTACAGGCTTGCTCTTCTAGTTTGAGAGGCTTGCACTTTGTGCCTTGCCTTACCAGGAAGCTTTTCTAACCCCTGGGATTTTACCATTCAACGCCATTTCACGGAACGCAACACGGCTAAGGCCGAAGTAACGGATGTATCCTTTCGGACGACCTGTTAACTGGCAACGGTTTTTCAGACGAACTTTCGAAGAGTTCTTCGGCATTTCATCTAAAGCTTTCCAATCGCCGGCAGCTTTCAGCGCAGCACGTTTTTCAGCATGCTGAGCTACCATACGTTCTCTTTTTCTTTGTCTGGCTTTAACTGACTCTTTAGCCATAATTTATTTTACGTTTTGAGATTTCTGAATGATATATACTTAAGCCTGTTCTTTTTTAGCTCCCTTGAACGGCATACCCAGTTCTTTCAACAGCTCGTAAGCTTCTTCATTGGTTTGGGCAGTAGTTACAAATGTAATGTCCATACCGGTGATCTTGCTCACTTTATCGATGTCGATCTCAGGGAAGATGATCTGCTCGGTAACACCCAGTGTGTAGTTACCGCGGCCATCAAAAGCTTTTTCATTGATCCCTTTGAAGTCACGTACACGAGGTAATGAAGTAGCGATCAGCCTGTCGAGGAACTCGTACATTTTGGTACCACGTAAAGTAACGCGGGCGCCGATCGGCATGTTCTTACGCAACTTAAAGTTTGAAATATCTTTTTTAGACATAGTAGGAATAGCCTTTTGACCAGAGATGGTTGTCAGCTCTTCAATGGCTATATCCACCAGCTTTTTGTCAGAAACAGCTCCGTTAACACCACGGTTGATGCAAATCTTCTCCAAACGGGGGCACTGCATTACGGTGCTGTAGCTGAAACGCTTCATCAAAGCAGGTACAACTTCTTTTTTGTACTTATCTGCCAGCCTGGGACTATATTTTGTTGTACTCATTTTATTTAGCTTAACGCGTTATGTTTAATGCTTTTGGCAAACAGCATAACGCAATTGAGAAATTCGATTTATAAAAAAGCTTCAGACCGGAGCCTTCAGCATTTATTTAATTGCTTCGCCTGATTTCTTGCTCACACGCACCAGCTTACCCTCTTCACGGGTACGCTTTACTTTCACACCGGCGCCGGCTTTCGCATCCCACAACATTACGTTAGAGATGTGAATCGCAGCTTCTTTCTTTACGATACCGCCGCGGGTATTACGTGCAGAAGGTTTGGTATGGCGGGTAACAATGTTCACGCCTTCTACCAGCACACGGCTTTTATCAGGAAATACTTCCAAAACCTTGCGGGGTTTTTTAGCGTCTTTATCATCACCGGCAATAACTACTACGGTGTCGCCTTTTTTAATATTAAACTTTGGTTTGAATCTGTTGCTCATTTTTTAAAGCTTAACGCGAAATGCTTAACGCTTACCGCTTTTGCACTACGCAGTTACCAATTATTTTTTATTGAGATCTTAAGGCTTTCTGCATTTCAGCGTTTAGCGTTCTGCGTTCAGCCTTTAGCGTTTTTATAAAACTTCCGGCGCCAAAGAAATAATTTTCATGTATCCTTTATCACGCAACTCTCTGGCAACGGGCCCGAAAATACGGGTACCGCGAGGCTCATCAGACTGATTCAACAGCACTACGGCATTGTCATCAAACCGGATATAAGATCCGTCTTTGCGGCGCAGTTTATTCTTTGTGCGTACAATTACCGCTTTGGTAACAGTGCCTTTTTTAATACCGCCGGCAGGAATAGCATCCTTTACGGTTACTACAATTTTATCGCCTATCTTGGCGTAATCCTGGCCGCTGTTGCCGAGTACACGGATACACAGTACTTCCTTGGCGCCACTGTTATCAGCTACATTTAATCTGGACTCTTGCTGAATCATTTTTTTAGCTTTTAGCTCTCAGCCTTTAGCCCCGATGCTATCGGGACCAATAGCGAATGATTAAAAATTTATTTGAAATCGTCGTTAGCAAACAGGCTTGCGGCCTGCCGCTAACAGCTATTATTACTTCGCTTTCTCAACAACCTCAACCAGTCTCCATCTCTTGGTCTTGCTCAGGGGACGGGTTTCCATAATGCGAACGGTATCGCCTACGGTGCACTCATTTTTCTCATCATGAGCGTGGAATTTGGTAGTCTTCTTTACGAACTTACCGTAAATAGGGTGTTTTACTTTTCTTTCTACCGCTACAGTAATAGTTTTTTCCATTCTGTTGCTGGTAACCACCCCGATTCTTGTTTTACGCAAATTTCTGTCTAACATCTATTGTTATTTGAAAAGTTGAAAATGTGTAAGTGTGAAATGTGTTTCACTTTCACATCAGCGATTAAGCCAGTTCTCTTTTTCTGAGTTCAGTTTTTAAACGGGCTACATCTCTGCGCAGGTCACGAATGCTCATCGGATTTTCCAGTGGAGAAATAGCGTGTGCGAACTCCAGCTTTTTCAGGCGCAGTTCATCCTCCTGGATCCGGGCTTTCAGATCTGCCTCACTCATATCCTTCAGGCCTTTATTGAAATCTAATCTCTTTGCCATATAAATTCAATTTGATAATTCGATAATTAGCTGATGTGATAATTCAAAACCGGTATTAGCACATGGCTAATTATCACATTATATATTATGCGCTATAATCGCGTCTTACAATGAACTTGGTTTTGATTGGCAGTTTCTGTGCCGCCAGACCCAGTGCTTCTTTAGCTACTGCTTCAGGAACACCGTCGCATTCGAAGATGATACGACCTGGTTCAACTACTGCAGCCCAGAATTCAGGGTTACCTTTACCTTTACCCATACGCACTTCAAGCGGCTTGCGGGTAATTGGTTTGTCAGGAAATACGCGGATCCAAACATTACCTTCACGCTTCATAGCGCGGGTCAAAGCCTGGCGGGCAGCTTCGATCTGACGATTTGTTAACCAGATAGCTTCCTGGGATTTTAAAGCGAAAGAACCAAAAGCGATGGTAGTACCCCGTTTTGCAACTTCGCGGATGCGCCCCTTCTGCGCTTTCCGGTGTTTCGTCCTTTTTGGCTGTAACATTTATACTTAATTTGAAAATTAGAAAATTTGAAAATGTGAAAATGATCTTTGCTCTACTTCGCCGCGTTGCGGCATTTGCACATTATCACATTGGCACATTTGCTCATTAATCCTGTTGTCTGTTTCTGTCGCCCCCTCTGCGGTCGCCACCACCTCTTCTGTCGCCACCGCCTCTTCTGTCACCACCACCACGGTGTCCGCGATCGCCGCCGCCTTCACCTTCTCTTCTGTCTCTTCTGTCGTTCACATCGCTCTTACCGCCAACGAGGTTCGGGTTCAGGTCTCTCTTACCAAGTACTTCACCTTTACAGATCCATACTTTGATACCGATCTTACCGTAAACAGTCAACGCAAATACGTTAGCGTAGTCGATATCCATACGCAGGGTATGCAATGGCGTACGACCTTGTTTGATCTCTTCGGTACGGGCGATCTCAGCACCACCCAAACGACCGCTGATCTTTATTTTGATACCTTCAGCACCCATGCGCAATGCAGAAGCGATAGCCATTTTAATGGCACGTTTGTAGTTGATACGGTTTTCGATCTGACGGGCGATGGTATCTCCTACGATCATGGCATCCAGCTCGGGACGACGAATTTCGAGGATGTTGATCTGCACATCTTCTTTACCTGTCAGCTTTTTCAGCTCTTCTTTGATGCGATCAACTTCGTTCCCACCTTTACCTATGATAATACCAGGCTTGGATGTGTGAATGGTAACAATCAGTTTATTAAGCGTGCGCTCAATAACGATTTTAGAGATACCACCTTTGTTGATACGGGCGTTCAGATAAGTTCTGATCTTGTTATCCTCGATCAACTTGGTAGAAAAATCTTTTTTGTTACCATACCAGTTAGATTCCCAACCGCGGATAATCCCTAACCTGGCACCAATAGGATTGCATTTCTGACCCATTTATTATAATTTGAAAATTTGCTAATTATTTAACATCAACGATTATGGTTACGTGGTTACTACGCTTGCGCAGGCGGTAAGCACGGCCTTGCGGAGCGGGTAACATTCTTTTCAAAGTGCGTGCGCCGTCAACAAAAATCGTTTTCACAATTAAACCGGCATCAGCAGCGCTTTGGCCTTCGTTCTTTTGCTCCCAGTTACTAATGGCGCTCTTTAATAATTTATACAGCGGAGTGGCACTGTGTTGAGGATGAAATTCCAGCAACGCTAACGCTTTTTCCACTTCAACACCACGTATTTCATCAGCCAGCAAACGCATTCTGCGGGGTGATGTGGGATAGTTTCTAAGTTTTGCTACAGCTTCCATTTTTATTATTTCTGATTTCTGATCCC
>CBIHPC010000310.1:0-6824 GCA_966211305.1 uncultured Niastella sp. | reverse complement strand
GTAGGAAAAGAAGAAAATACCACTGAAAAAAGTAAGGTTACGGTTAAACTTGATGGTATTTCCTTTGACTTCGACCTGCCCTACGCAGGTCAAACCATCCTTGAAGTTGCCCTGCAGCAGGGGGCCGATCTGCCGTTTTCGTGCAAAGGCGGGGTTTGCAGCACCTGCAAGGCAAAACTGCTTGAAGGCCAGGTTCACATGGATATCAACTACGCCCTGGAGCAGGAAGAAGTGGATGCCGGCTTTATTCTTACCTGCCAAAGCCACCCGCGCACCGAAAAAGTAGTGGTTGATTTTGATGTTAAATAGTGGGGGGATTTACCTTTCTTCAATTTATCTTCGCGGCCTCAAAAAAAGGTTATGACCGGAATTGACAGCGTACAGTTGCAACAGGTTATCGTGCATAAAGTAGGTAATCCATCCCGCGGTGAAGACTTAAAACTTTCCGTTAACCCGCTTACCCTCAACGATGATATGGTAAAGGCATTACTTACCAAATACTTTCTGGGGCCCTTTAACGAGAATGAATTATACCGTTTTACCCATCTCAGCGATATAGAAATGAACGAGGTATACGCCTTCGTTCGCAAGATTTTTGAAGACCGCGAGAGCTTTACCCAACAATCTGCCCTGCTGGCGCAATTCCTCTACAGCAAGTCAACCCACGTAAAAGTTAAAGAAGGAGAGTTTTATGTGGTACTGTTCGATGATATTCCCTTTGAAGGCGAATTCATCAGGGCCGTTGGTTTGTTTAAATCAGAAACCAAAGAAACCTTTCTGAAAGTATTTCAGCATGGCCCCAGTTGGGAAGTGATACAGGAAGAAGGCGTGAATATCAATAAACTCGATAAAGGCTGCCTCATTTTTCACACCAATACAAACGAAGGTTATAAAGTTTGTGTGGTTGATGCCACCAACAAACAAAACGACGCCCAGTACTGGGTAACCGATTTTCTACAGGTAGAACCGTATGCCGACAGCTATCACCACACTGATAAATACCTGAGCCTCTGCAAAAGTTTTATCACCAATGAATATGCCGAAAAGTTCGAAGTATCGAAAAGCGATCAGATAGATATGCTGAACCGCTCCATGGAATACTTCAAAACCAAAGAGAATTTCAGCATAGAAGAATTTACCACTGAGGTCATCCACCACCAGGAAGTGGTTGATACCTTCATGGATTATAAAAAGAACTTCGAAACGGCGCGTAACTTCGAAATACAGGACGAATTCGCCATACACGTATCGGCGGTTAAGCAACAACAGCGCGCATTCAAAACCGTATTAAAGCTCGACAAGAACTTCCACGTATATATTCACGGCCGCCGCGATCTTATTGAAAAAGGCGTTGATGAAATGAGCGGGAAAAAATATTATAAGTTGTACTTTGATGAAGAAAGCTAGAAAACTGTTTGTTGTTTATGGTTTGTAGTTTGTAGTTGCTGCCGCGCCTTGAGTCTGCCTACTCAATTTTGGATTGCAGAGAATTCGGGAAGATGAAATGCAAACAGCCTGACCGAATAAAATAACCACAAACCATAAACTACAAACCACAAACTATTTTAATACTTTCGTAAACCGTTCCACTTCCAACACTTCCGCTGGTGTCAGCGTTTCGTTATTGTCGTATTTCGATTTGAGGAAAAGCACCCGCTTGTGCTGGGGATATTTGGCCAGAATGGCCTCCATCATTTGCCCAATGCGTTCATCCTTCTCATACATCGGTTTGGGCGGTGGCGGCGTCGATTTATAACGGGTTGGCCGTTTCAGGATCACCGCTTCCAGTGTTGCCAGTTTACCGGTGGGAATTGTTTTTACCTTCAGCGATTTATTATATAATCCTTCCAGTTGTTTTTTACTTAAGCCACCACGTTCCTGGTATTGAAGATACAGGCTTTGCACAAACGTAGAATGAGGCTGCGCTTCGAGCAACGCTTCCAGTATATCTTTAATAACGTCTACATCTACTTTTTTCCGCTGCATAATTATCTGTTTCCTTTTTTGTCACTTATTCATTGCCGCGTTACCGGCGCTACGCAAACGATTGCCTGCCCGGCAAAAATAACACACCGTATGAATTAATTATTAAATGCCTTGTATTGCAGCTTTTTGCGGCTATAAAGTCCCGAAATATCGCAGGCTTTTGCAACAGAGGCTGTAAATTCGGCGATACCTGCAAAATTAACCTACCATGTTAAAAAATCTACTAACTGTTTATGCGACTTGCATGCTATGTGTTGTCGGGTTTGCACAAAATGCGCCCAAACATGAATTCCGGGGCGCCTGGATTGCCACGTATTCAAATATCGACTGGCCTAACCGCACCCAAACACCAGCACAGCAACGCGCCGCATTGCTCACCATTCTCGACCATCACAAAGCTACCGGGCTTACATCACTGTTCATACAGGTTCGCAGCCAGTGCGATGCCATGTACAACAGCAGCATCGAGCCCTGGTCGGCCGACCTTACCGGTACACAGGGTAAAGTGCCCGATCCGTACTGGGACCCTATGCAGTTCGCCATTGAAGAATGTCATAAGCGCGGCATTGAATTTCATGCCTGGCTTAACCCATACCGGGCGGCCGGCAACTCGAACAATATTCCTTCCTTTGCCGCCAGCCACGTTACCAAAACGCATCCCGAGTGGTTGTTAAGTCAGGGTAATCTGCGCATCCTTGACCCCGGTTTGCCGGCGGTTCGTAATTATGTAACGGGTATTATCACAGATATTGTGCACCGTTATGATGTTGACGGTATTCACTTCGACGATTATTTCTACCCCTCACCGCCGGGCGCCGGGGTAACGCCAATCAATGACAGCGCCAGCTATGCCAATGATCCCCGTGGTTTTGCTGTGAAGGCCGACTGGCGCCGCGACAATGTGAACCTGCTGATCTCCCGTGTATATGACAGCATCAAAACCATAAAGCCCTGGGTTAAATTCGGGGTATCGCCTTCGGGCATCTATCGCAATAGCACCAACCCCGCCATTGGCTCTGCAACAAGTGGCCTCGAGCACTACACTTCATTGTATGCCGATACCCGCAAATGGATCCAGATGGGCTGGGTAGATTACTTATGCCCACAGGTATACTGGTATATTGGGCAACCGGCCGCCAATTATGCGGTTGTTGTTCCCTGGTGGAACAACAATGCCTTTGGCCGCCATATTTATATTGGCCTGGCAGGTTATAAAGTAAATGATCCCGCACAGGGCGCCAACTGGGCTAACCCTTCTATGATCCCGAATGAGGTACGGCTGAACCGCTCACTCAGCAATGTGTATGGCGCCGCCGTATACAACACCAACAGCCTGCGCAGCACTACCAAACTGGGCTTCAGGGATTCGCTCCGGCTGTTCTTTTATAACAAACCCGCCCTGGTTCCCAATATGCCCTGGCGCGATAGCATTGCACCCGACAAACCAACCAGTTTAACCGCTGTAAGATACGCTTATGACTCTGTTGTATTAAAATGGACCAAACCGGTTACAAGCGATGAAATGAACAAGGCCTGGCAATTTGTGATCTATCGTTCAACCAACCCGGTTATTGATACCAGCCTTGCTGAAAACATCCTTCACATTACCACAAACGATACCACCGGTTATACCGACAGGTCAGTTTCACCCGACAGCACCTATTATTATACGGTTACTACTACCGACCGTTTTCACAATGAGAGTGTGGCCGCCAACACGGTTTCAACCCTGGCGCCGGATATCGTTTGCCTGCCCGATACCCTGTTGGTGCTGAACGCTTCCTGCTCGGCTGTACTGCCTGACTTTACGCAACTTGCAACGATGCAGGCCTCATCTCCGGTTACTATAACACAATTACCCGCTGCCGGCACTATTGTAAACGGTCAGCAGGGAATTCCTGTGACACTGATAGCTACCGATGCGGGCGGCAATGCAGACACCTGCAGCTTCCTGGTAACAACTGTTGACCACGAAACACCGGTTATCAATGCACCGGTACTTACAGTTGCCAATGGCGGTACTATTATACTGTCAACCGATTCAGCCGCCTGCTCGTTTACAGCAGGCAATCAACTGAACATCAGCGCTTCGGATAATTGCGACGACAGCCTGCTGATCAGTTATACACTCACAACCAATGGCGTTACTTCCGCACCTGTTTCATCAAACACATTAAGTGGTGTGATCTTCTCAAAAGGCGCAACGCTGGTTTCATGGACGGTTGCCGACCATGCCGGCAATGTTGCAACGTATAGTTATACGGTTGTAGTGAACGATACAGAAAGTCCGCTGATCACCAATGTAACTGCCTCGCCGGCGCAATTGTGGCCGCCCAATCATAAACTGCGCGATGTTACCATCGATTATACCCTAACTGATAATTGTGGCGGTGTAACCAGCTCACTGGCTGTAACCAGCAACGAACCTGGAGGTAATGAACCCGACTGGGTCATCGTTGACGCGCATCACGTTAAACTCCGTGCAGAACGCACCGCCATTAACAAAGAGCGTGTATACACCATTGCCATTACCGCTACCGATAGTGCAGGGAATAACAGTACCGCCTCAACTAAGATCAATGTTCCGCTGTTCCCCGGTGAAAATGATGGTATCCTCACCGTAAAGGCATTCCCGAACCCTTCACCCGGACAGTTCATTATTATGACGCTGAGCACATCGCCTAAGCCACTCAGCATAGCTGTTATAAACAACGCGGGCAAGCTGATTGAAACCAGGAATGGCCTGCCTTCAACCGGCTTGTTCTTCCTTGGCAACAATTATTTGCCTGGCATTTATTATCTCCAGGTAAAACAGGGTAATAGTAAAGAAACCATCAAGCTCATTAAGCTCGGGCATTAGAAATATTTGTAAACAAGGATGGGTCGTCCGCCAGTTGGCGGACGGCTTATCCTATAAAAGAAGAGTCCTGCCGGTGGCGGGACTCTTCTTTTATAGTTGGTTTAGTTATCGCTGGTTACACCACATTCCACCAGGGTTTGTCATCATCATTTTTCGGGTCAGCGCTATTATTTGCCGGTGGAGCTGGATCGTTCTTTTTTGGTGTGCCTGTTACTGTTGACGGATACTGCAGACGGTTTGTTTGCAGCAATGCGGCGATCTGGTTCTGCAAAGCAGCTCCCTGCGCCGGTTTTACCATCTTTACAAAATTAGCATAACCGGTTACCGCACTGGCGAGGTTACCATTGCCCCATTTCAGTTCAGCAGCGTCTTTTGTTTTTAACTGGTGAAGCACGGCCCTGAACCGGCGAAGTTTTTTACGGCTTAACCCCAGCTTTTCATTTACCACAACACCGGTCACTTCCTGGTGACTTCCTTTTCGCATAATGCGGATCTTTTCAGGGTGTACGGTAAAGCCTTCATCGGCCAGCACTTTCTTTATACGCCATACCAGTTGTTGCGCATTGGTGCCGGGATCGTTGAAGGAGAAAGTTATATCATCGGCATAACGGGTAAAACTGCACTGGCCCTTGTTGGCCAAACCCTGCAGCCGCTTATCGAGCTGGTAGCACAGAATATTGGTAATGGCCGGACTGGTTGGCGCGCCCTGTGGCAACACGCGGTTGCCTTTTTGAACAAAATAGTTCCTGCCATCGATTGCTACTTCTTCAGTAACCGCTTCAGTACACAGCAACGCAAGGATCACCGCTATCTTTTCGGAATAGCCCAATTGCTGTAACAGCCCCTTTACTCTTTTATAATGTATAGATGGAAAGAAATCTTTTACATCTACATTCAGCACAACCTCTTTGCCAACATGCGGCTGGGCATTGCTGATGATAGAACGTTGCAAAGCAAATCCGTGAACGGCAGTATGAACAGCCACTTTGTTCAGGATATTTTCCAGGATCCAGTATTGAACCTGTTTCAGCCGGGGCATGGGCGCAGAGATCAATCTTTTACCACCCGATTTTTTAGGGATATAAAACTTACGGTAATGTGAAACGGTAGAAACTCTTCTATTGTAAGATAAAAAGCGAAGCTCTTTCAAGGGAATGCCCATTGCGCTGGCAAGGTCATTTTCATTATTGAAAACCGGCAGGTTGTGCTTTTGTAAAGCGGCCAGGTTGTTATCGATATTATTCAGGCCAACAGATACGCCTTCACCCAGGTAAATGATCTCTTTTTCCTTTTGTTTTTTCCAGGCTTCGGCTTTGTTGAAACGTTCCTGTTCTTTTTTCTTTTTATTCTCCTCGCGTTTCAACCGCGCTTCGGCCATCCGTTTTTGCCGCATTTCTTTCAATACGGCTTCCCTGTTCTGGTACCGGCGCTTTTCTTCGTACAGTTTGTTGAGCTCTTTGTTAAGCTCGCCTTCTTTTTTGATCAGAAGCTCAGGAACGGTAGGTCCCCCTTCGTTTTTTGACCAAAAGCCCATGCGCTTCATTTCTTCCAGAACCACTTCATCTTTTGAACTTTCGCGGATGCGGTCGTATAACTCCTGACGGATGTTTTTGTCTGCCATGTTGGATGAAGAAAAGAGATTCATGTATTGACAGAGGAGAAACATGCTGCCTTCGTGCACACCGGTGACCAGATTAATCAACGCAAGGCATATGGGTACCAGTGTACTATTTAGGCACATAGTGCCGGTACTGAAAATAGTACACTGGTACCTATATGCCATAGTAAAGATTACATTTGGTGATGCATGAAATATTCATGTTGCATGAGCGACGAAACATCGCCCTTTCCTTTCGGAAGCAAGGTGCATGTAATTATTTCCCCTCTGTCAAAGAACACGAAATGCGGTTAACAAATATAGATTCCTATTTTTTAATTTCTAAATAATTCAGGGTTCTTTTTTTATTACTTATTCACG
>CBIHPC010000309.1:0-6835 GCA_966211305.1 uncultured Niastella sp. | reverse complement strand
AAGATACAAAGCTCTGCGGATAAAACATTAACGAATGCCAATACATTCAAAATTTACCTGGAAAATAATGGGGTGCATGACAAGTATGACACATAAAGGGGTAATTATGCCTTAAATTCATCAGGGCATTTGGGGATAATAACTTTCTCTCCTGTTGCTAAAAATTTTAAGCACGCAGTGCAGACACCAGGTAACTGATCTTCGAGTGCAGTTCTTCCGGCCTGAATGGCTTATGAATAAAATCGGTAAACCCTTTTTGAAGCAGGTCATCCTGCATATTATCATACACCGCAGCTGTAAAGGCCACGGCAGGAATGGAAGCGTTGATCTTACGTATTTCTTTCAGGGCGGTTGCGCCATCCATTTCAGGCATTTCAAGATCTATCAGCAACAGATCGAATGATCCTTTTTTAAATTGGGCCAGCGCATCGCGGCCATTGGTAGCTTCGCTCACCTTTATGCCCCATTTGGTAAGAAATCGTTTGGCTATCGACAGGTTCACAGGATTGTCCTCTGCGATCAGCAACCGGATCCCTTCCAGCGAATCGAGGTGTTTGCCATTCTCTTCGTTGATGTATTGCCTGCGATTCTCACAGATCTTCAGCTCAACTGTAAAATGAAATGCGCTGCCTTTTCCTTCCTCGCTTTCCAGCAGCAGATCGCTGTTGAACATATTCACGATCCGTTTGGTAATGGCCAGTCCCAATCCGGTGCCGCCGTATTTTCGTGTAGTATTTACATCGGCCTGGGTAAAACTGTCGAAGATCTCTTTATGTTTGTTCTTTGGTATGCCGATACCCGTATCCATTACTATAAACTGCAGGGTAGATTTAGCGCTCGATGAAAACAACCGGCGCACCGCCATCGTTATGCTGCCCTGGTGCGTAAACTTAAGCGAGTTGGCCAGCAGGTTACTGAGCACCTGGTTCAACCTGGTTTCATCGGTATAAAATTCAAGGTCGAGGCGATCATCGATATCAACTTTGAACTCGAGCCCTTTTGATTTTATCTGCGGCGCAAACTGCGTGGCCAGCTTTTGCATGAACTCTTTAATATTCACCGGCACATCGGCCAGTTCAACCTTGCCGGCCTCCATTTTATTATAATCCAGAATATCGTTAATGAGCATCATCATATGCTCTGAAGAGAACTTGAGGATATCGAGGTGTTGCTCCTGCGTTGGTAAATGCTCTTCCTGCAATAATAAATTCGAGGCACCAATGATGCCGTTCAGCGGCGTACGCAGCTCATGGCTCATGTTGCTGAGGAAGCGCGATTTGGTTCTGGCGGCCGATTCGGCTTTTTCCTTGGCCTTCATCAGCTCAAACTCGGCCATTTTCACGTTCGAAACATCGAGGATACTGATCTTTGTGTAACCGGTATCCTTATAAGTAAAAGGAACAACGCTTACAAACCCATAAAACGTTCTGCCGGTTTTGGCCGTAAGGGTTAATTCACCCTGCCAGGGCCGCGATTCGCCCGATAACTGTTCCTTAATAGAATTGAATTGTTTTACCTGGTGCTCTTCGAACCAGTTCTCGATGTTTGTGCCTTCGATCTCCCTTTTCTCATTTACTTCGAATAACTCAAGCGCACGTTTATTACAACTGGCAATGATGTTCGTTTGATGGTAAATAATGAATACCCCGTCGAGTGAGGTATTGAAGATGGTATCACCGAATGTTTTTTCCTGCAGAATGGCTACCTCATTGTCTTTATTCACCCGTAGAATTGAATAGGAGAAAATTATGGTCATGGCCAGCGAGATCACCAGGTTACCGCTGTATAACTGGGCGTATAATGTTTCATTGATGGTTTGTATGTTATTTACATACGGACAGATCTTTACACAGGCCAGGGACGCTATAACAGTGATGGAGTAAACAGAGATCAGTTCTTTGAAGTTGCGGCGGATACTGACCACAAACGTCAGCACTACGAAGTAAGGAAAGTACAGCAGGTACTCGCCTGCCCGCAATCCTTCAATATAACATATTACAATTAAGTACAGGTTTATATTTACGACCGCAATGATGCGTCCTGTTTCCAGTCGTCGCCGGGAACCAAAATAAAATGCCAGCAGGAAGAAATAAGCGGAGGTGATATTTACTAACGCACTTATATAAAGCTTGTGGTAGAAGTAGGAGAATACCTGAAAAAAATTGAGCAACAGGGCGAGCAGGATAAACTGGTTGAAACGGATGATCCTTTTGCGTAGTTCCTTAGAAACACCCTCATGCAAACCAGAATGAACTATCTCCCTGTAAATAGAGTAGATCAGATATAATATTTTCTCCTTCATAGAGTTATTGGATTAGAACGAAAGGTTCTATTCTACGGACAACTAATTTAACGAAAAAATGGATAAACTATTTTCCTATGAGCGGATCAAATTTCTCTAAAAAATTCATTTTCAACGAAAAAATTGATAGCGAATATCTTTATAGCCTGTATGAAGATGATTACCAGTATATAGAAGAAATATATCAAACCACCCTCACGCATTTTGACGAGGATTTCAACGCAATACAACGGGCATACGAAACTAATAATATATCTGACCTCAAAAAGGCAATACACAAAATGAAACCAACGTTTGGGTTTGTTGGTTTGACGTTAGTACAACATATTTGTAAGGATTTTGAAGATTTTTGTCAAAAAGCAACTTCTTCAAATGAATTAACGTCAGAATATCAGCAAATTGTGGTTACATTAGCGGAGAGTAAGGAGCTGATCGCATCGGAGTACAACAAGTTGAAAGAATTCAATTCCAATTTTTTATGAAATGGACCTGTGTCATTGTTGAAGATTTACAGGTAGCTGCCGACTATTTGGTGAAATGCTGCGAAAAGAGTGCGCTGTTACAAGTGAAAGGTCACTTTACCAATGTTGAGCAGGCACTTGAGTACCTGAATAAAAACTCTGTTGACGTTTTGTTCCTGGATGTTGAAATGCCCGGTGCTACCGGGTTCGACCTGCTCGACCAGCTTGCCTACTATCCCAAAGTAATTCTTACCACCTCCAAATCAGAATACGCATATAACGCTTTCGAATACAATGTAACCGACTTTCTTAAAAAGCCGTTTACGTATCAACGTTTCCAGGAAGCGCTGAATAAACTCACTACACCGGCCGGCGATAACAATATCAGCAGCACGGCCACCGACCATATTTTTATTAAATGCGACGGCAAACTGGTTCGGTTAAACAACGATGATATACTCTTTATTGAAAGCATGGGCGATTATGTAAAGTTCGTAACCTTCGACAAAAAGTATATTACTCACAATACCATCAAGAACCTCGAAGAAAAAGTGAACCGCCAGACCTTCATCAAAGTGCATCGCTCTTACATAATAAACATCAACAAGATAGACGATATCCGCGAAAACGATCTGTTTATCAAAGGGAACGAAATACCAGTTAGCAAAGCCCACAAGGCCGATGTATTAAAGCGTTTAAACATCATCTGAACTTCATCGAAACTTTCTTTCTGTTTACCGGCATAATTCCCCCAAAGAGCTAATATTTTTCTCTTTGCCGGTTTGCATAACCATCTTTGTTATAACAAAAACAGCCCCTAAACGCAGAACCATATATACTGTGTAACTTATTAATTGTGACGGTTATCAATTATAAACCCTATCCTTAAAACGGAAGAACAAACAAAGTGGAATCCATACGCTATAAAAATAGTGTGAACTAAATCTCCAGCCTGCTCATGATACGGATTTCATTAAAAAGGCGCCCCGGCTGAATAGCCGGGGTTTCTTTTATAAGCTGAACGCCTGATGCTGAACGCTTAACGCCAGCTTCCGAAATACGTTCTTCCCAAATATTTCAAACAGTCCGAAATGCGCAATTAGCATTCCGCCTTCCTTAAACGTTGGGAAGGACCGATCACGCGCCGCGATTAAGTGTGCAAAATACATGCTATATGTTTTTACACATTAGCACAGAGTTTTCCACCTAAAAATCGAAGGTTTCCCCTTATTTGTCGAATAAAGTTGATATAAGAATAAAGAATAATCATCTTTGTTAACGATCAGAATATCCTGTTAAAAACCAAAGCCCCGTTAAAGGGAAAATCCGGTAAAAGGCGTCACGGAGCCTGAATATCTTAGTAAAACCAACCCGTTTTGTATCCAACAATCCATGAAAACCAACAAAAAATCTCCTCGAGAAAAAACCCTAAACATCCGATCCGATGAAAAGACCAAACAGTTAAGATCCATTTATCTGAAAGGAGAACCAAAAGAAAATCTGAGCCTATAGATGAATTAAATTTTACTTAGAGACTACCCAAAGATTATTGAATTTAAAAACCGCCCCGTGAGGCGGTTTTTGTTTTACCCCCAGCCAGCCGACGAGGTGCCAAGTGAGCAGATTATTTCGGTTGCCGGTTACAGGCTCCCTCCCCCGGAGGGGAGAGGACGTTTATTATATTACCTTCTCAGTAATGCCTCTATCAACTCTTTCACCTTTATCAACTTTTCAACTCCTTGTTAACTTGTCAATCAGTCAATTTATGTCAACCCAATCTCGTAATGCAACTCCGGTATCTCTACATCGGTAAATCCTTTCTTTATTAACCGCTGCCTGAACTGCTGCTGCACATTGTACTCACCATGCACCAGGAACAAACGTTTTACATCACGCGGTTCCTGACAGGCCAGGAACTGGCTCAGGTCTTCATAATCACCATGCGCGCTCATACTGTGAATGGCAGCTACTTCGGCATGCACTTCATGCATCACACCAAAAATATGCACCTCCTTTCTGCCCGATAACAGGCGGCCGCCCAATGAATCGGGCTCGCAATAACCGGTCATTAAAATAGTATTGCGGCTGTTCTCGATGTTATTACTGATATGGTGTTTTACTCTTCCGGCTTCGGCCATGCCGCTGGCAGAAATGATAACGCAGGGCTCGTTGCGGAAGTTCAGCAGCTTCGACTCCTGCACGGTTTTTACAAACTTCATTCCTTTGAATGCAAAGGGATCTGAATCGGATTCGAGCACTTTTTGAATACTTTTGTTGAAATACCGCGGATACCGTTTAACCAGTTCCGTTGTTTTTACGCTCAACGGGCTATCTACAAAATAATCCAGATCGGGCAGGCGGCGTTCCAGCTCCAGCTGATTTAAATGATACAGCAACTCCTGCGTACGGCCAACGCTAAATGCGGGGATGATCAGTTTTCCTTTCTTCTGCAAACAGGTTTTCTCTATCCACTGCAACAACTGGTCGGGTGTCGTTTGGTTCAATTCATGCAGGCTGTTCCCGTACGTTGATTCAATAATAATATAATCGGCTTGCGGGAACACTGCCGGCGACCGCAGGATCACATCGCGGTAACGGCCTACATCGCCACTGAATGTTATTTGGGTTACTTTGCCATCCTCTTTCACTTTCAGGTTCACGACTGCGCTGCCGATGATATGGCCGGCATCGGTATACATCAGTTCAACAAACTCATCTATTGCATGCCATTGCCCGTAGTCAACCGCTTTAAAGAACGGAAATGACTCTTCTGCATCTTTTACGGTATACAATGGCTGCAGGTACGGCTGGCGCTCCGCCGCTCTTTTCTTGTTCAGGTATTTTACATCGTCTTCCTGTATTTCGGCAGAATCTACCAGCAGGATCTGTGTAAGATCTTTTGTTGCCGGCGTACAATAAATATTACCGGTAAACCCATCGGCCGTAAGTTTAGGTATAAGGCCGCTGTGATCGATATGTGCATGCGATAATATAAGATGATCCACCTCCGACGGATTAAAGCCCCAATGCCGGTTCAAGTTACTGGTAGCCTGGCCCAACCCCTGGAACATTCCACAATCGAGTAAATACTTTCTGCCGTTATTCAGCATTAGCAAATGCTTTGATCCGGTAACGGTACGCGCGGCACCGTGAAATGCGATCTTCATTATTGTAAAAAGTTTTAAGTTCTAAGTTTTAAGTCCTTTCTATCGGAACTCAAAAGTATTTGCCAACCTTGCTTTCGGCGTCAGGCTTGCTGCCGCTTTTTTGCCTTGTTGCTTCTATGCCTTTGCCCTGAACGACCATGTTATAAAACACTCCGCTACTTTTTCACCCTGCGCATTGATGCCTGTAGATGTTGTGACACAGGTTTGCGGTTCGCCGGTTGCAATGGCCTTTTCAATTACGCTTAACAACAGGTCGCCGTCCTTACACTCAAACCGGGTACGGCCGGTAGCCTTTTTAAAATACCCCGCTTCAAACTTCACCACCAGCATAGAAACGGCCGGTTTGCGGTTGCTGACATGCGCCATGGCCAGGGAACCCGTGCTCATTTCTGCGGCCATGGCCAGGCAGGCAAAATAGGTAGAGCGAAAGGGATTTTGCGAGAACCATTTATAGGGCACCGTTACCACGCAATGCTTTTCATCGATCTCCCTGATGCGAACACCCGAAAAGAAAGCCGCCGGTAATTTCCACAGCAGAAACAACCTGAACAATACCGGGTTATTAAGTCTTTGTATGAATTTATTTGCAGGCATAAAAACAGTTATTGAGTTATTCAGTTATTCAGTTTAACCGGCGATTCCTTTCAAACTCATTTACTCAACAACACACGAACTTAACTTACTGAACAACTGAATAACTTTTTCTCAGTGAATGTAAATAAAAATCCCGACGGAAACCGTCGGGACAATTTATAAAACTTCAATCTGATTTTTGAGCAGGTCTTCAAACTCATCGCGTTTGCGAATAAGATGGGCCTTGCCATCCTTTACCATCACTTCTGCCGGTTTAAGGCGGGAGTTGAAGTTCGACGACATTTCAAACCCATAGGCGCCGGCATTGTAAA
>CBIHPC010000308.1:0-6872 GCA_966211305.1 uncultured Niastella sp. | reverse complement strand
AAAATGCTCAGCATTTCATACCGCGTTTCCATCCGTAACCGCAGGTCCTTCGCCTGTTCATCTACCTGAAATATGATCGACGGCGGATACAAGCTTTCCATTTCAGCCGCATAATCTTTCATTCTGTCGATGGTATGACGCAGCGTATCATTTTCAGGATTGATGCTCCAAACCATATCGTACATGGCCTGCACCATACGATTGCTGCTGTCGCTGATCTGGTTAATATATTCCCTGGTTCGTTCCGTATCGGTATCGATCTTTGTTTTGGCCAGCTCGCTGGTGATATTGATACTGCTTAACGAATTGCCCATGTCTTCGGTTAAACTTGTTGCAATGCGGTTGCGAACGCTTTCGGTGGCCTTTATTTTCTGCAACCTTAACCGGTCAACCCAAAGGAACACGCCCAGGCAAATAAAAACGATCAACCCGAAGAACCACCAGGTTTGCCACCAAACGGGTCTTATTTTAATGATAAGAGTTGTAATATTTTTCGCGGGTCTGCCTTCAGCATCTTCTGTAAGCGCTTTGAAAGTATAGGTGCCCGGCGGTAAATACGGATACACTGCCTGATTGGTAATATCGGCATGAACCCAGTCCTTATCGATACCTTCGAGTTTGTATTTAAGCAGGGAATTCCGCTGAAATAAGAGATACGTAAGTTCGATGGTAATGGCGTTTTGGTTCGGTCCCAGCTCAACGCGCTTCAGGCTGAGCAACGAATCAACCGGCAGCGACTGGTTTTGCACTTTGAAACCGGCAATGGCTACATCGGGCAATGAGTCGACCATTACAAAATCTCCGGGATTAAAAACAATGAACTGATTGGTGCTGCCAAACACCATTCGCCCATCGGGCAAAGTGGCTGACGACCCGGTAACAAACCGGTCATTGGCAATACCATCGATGCGATCGAAAACCATAAACACCCGCAAATTTTCGGGTTTGAGCCTGAACATGCCGGTGGTTAACGTTACCCACAGGTATCCATCCTTATCTTTTTGAACGGCAGACACATCAAAGGGCATGCTGGACGGTGTTATTATTTTTCGAATGGTTTGCTTAACAGGATTGTACATGTTAAACCCACCGCCGCCAATCATAACCGCAGTATCGTTGTAAATACAAAACGAAGTAACCACCATGGTTTGCAACCGTTGTTGCGGTGGTCCGCCGGTAGTAAAATGTTGAATAACGCGGTTGTTCCTGGTATCAACGACATAAGCGCCATTTGCGCTGGTTCCAACCAATAAATTACCGTTTTTATCAATAGTGAGGGCGTTGATGGTGCGTGCATCAACCTCCGTGATTTTTTCAACGTTCGTGGTGAAGTTGTATTCCGTTCCTGTTTTGGTGTATTTGAACAAACCGCGCGTATGGGTTCCTATCCACATGTTGCCGTATTTGTCTTCGGCAATTTGCCTTACGGTCGATTGCTCCAGCGCGGGCACATCATAATAAGCCGCGCTTTTTGTTTGCCGGTTGTATTTATATAACCCGCCAGGCTGTGTGCCCATCCATACTATATTAGCATCATTGCTTTGCTGCATACACCAAACCACGATGTTATTATTTTCAGGAATGCCGTTGATGTTCAGCGGTATGTTTTTGAAAGAGGAATCGTAGCGGTAAATTCCGTTGCCCCAGGCGCCCATTAAAGTGGTGTTGTTATTGTCGGTTAAAAAACAAAGGGCCGAACCTTCACCGGGTATGTTCTTTGTGCGGTTCATGTGATGCACATTTAGAAAAAATTCGTGGCCGGGGTTGAACCGGAACAACCCATTATTATTGGTGGCTACCCAAAGGTTTTCTTCCCTGTCTTCCTTCAGGTCATGCACCGTTTCAAAGGAAATGCTCTGGCCATTGATGTAACCGTTGTGTACGAGTTGAAATTTGTTGTCTTTTTCGAGGTAGCTGGCGAAAATATTACCGCCCTTTATCCAGATGGTACCGTTCTTTTGTTCCATCATAGCGTCGGGCTCGTGATATTCCTTTATCAGCGGTAAAAAGCTGTAGTTTTTCAGAACGGTGGAATTGTTTTGCAGATCATAACAATAAAAAGCCGGACTACCCACAGTTGGCGGCCAACTGAGGAACCAAAACCGGTGTTTTGAATCGAGCAGCAAAGGCGCCACATTGGGAATATGCCCATATTGTTCAATCAACAGTTCTTTTTCAACATTGTGACCTGTATAGCTCAGGTTGTTGGTACGGGCGTTGAAAACTACCAGTCCGGAATCGGTGCCAATATAAAATTTGCCAGCCTGCGCATCTTCGCAAAAGGAAAGAACAGGCCATTTGGGCGGAAGGGGAATCAAATGACTGGCCGGTACAAACTGCTTTACTTTCTCATCATACACAAGCAATTCTGTTCTGAAGCATAGCAGGTAGATATTGCCGCGGCTATCGGTAAAAAACTTTTTATCGGCCTGTAGGGAATTCTTTTTTGTGTACGCGATATTCACGGGGTTGAACCGGAAGCGCCGGGTGTCGAAGGTGCCCACATGACCTGCGGCTGTCAACAGCCAGAGATTATCCTTTTTATCGCGGAAAAGGTGATTGATGTTGTTTTCCGGAATACTGCCCGGGTCTGACTTCCGGTGACGGAAAGTAACAAAGCGGGTGCCATCAAAACGTTGTAAACCCGTTACCGTCCCTACCCATATATAACCGGCTTTATCCTGAATAACGGCTTTTACTTCGTGCCCCGCCAGTCCTTTATCGGTTGAATAATGTGCAAATGTGTATTGCCTTTCATCCTGCGACAGACAAACCAGGGTGCATACACACAAAAACAAAATGATTAGGGATAAACGCTGCACAAAAAATAATGAATTGACAAATATAACTTTTGAAAAGATAAAATGTGAATTTGTGACGATGAATTGTTGATAATGGTGTTGAACCGGCAAAAACGGATAATGAATTGCGCCGGAAAATTTCTGATGGCGGCAGTTCATACCAATTCAACGACAACTCATGAATTGGAGATTGCCGATATTAATTTTCAGGTTTTTTGCGCCAGTTGTATGCTTGCTTTCCTGATATCAGAAGTGACATCGTGAATAATTCTGAATTCATCGGTAACTGATTTTACCGCCAGCAGTAATTTACGGGTGTCTGTATCTGTTAATCCCTGCTGCAGTTCTTTCTGCCGGTTCATCATCAGATTGCTCAGCCGTTTGTCAATCTGTTGCCATTGCGGTGCACGCATGGGTTCTGCCGGCGCTTCTTCTCCATTAATGATCGCTTTTGAAACACACAGTTCCGATTCAATATAATTGGTTACGGGAACAAAATCCTTTGTTGCATTGATGGCGGCGAATTGCTGGCCGAAATGCGACAGGGTGGCAATATGTGAAGTAAGCAGGTGGTTATACACAACAAACTGGTGAACGGTGTTGACATTCTTTTGCTGCCATTTGGGTTCCGCCAGCATTCGGGTAAACGCATCTGATAAATTCCCCAGGGCAACAAATGCTTCTTTACGGCTTACGCGGTATTCGGTAGATAGAACCGGTTTACCCATAAATTCGGTGACCACGGTTTTAAACCATGCGGTGTTTTTTTCAATGGCCGTGGCAATATAACCCGAGATTTGCTCATGCTCCCAAAGCGGCACCAGTAACAAATTCGCAATAAAGGCGATGGCCGAACCAATGGTAGTATCGAGCAGCCTGTCTGTAAACACGTTTTTGACAGGGGAATCGTATAATAACTGAAATATTAACAATACATAAGGCGTCATAAAAATAACGCTCCACATATAGTTGGTGCGTAACAGGCTATAGGTGCCCAGCATCAACACCAGCATTATAAAGAACAACGCGGTTCTGTCGTGTATAAAATATAAGATCCCCAACCCCACGATGGCGCCGGCCACGGTGCCAAACAACCGTTCGAAGTTTCGCTTTTTGGTAAGGCTGTAATTGGGTTTTAGGATTACGATAATAGTAAGCAGGATCCAGTAGTTGTGACCAACCTGCAGGAACATGGAAATGATATAACCGGCCAGGGTGGCCAGGCTTACCCGTAATGAATGCCTGAAAAAGTTCGATTGCATGCTCAGGTTATCGGTAAGCACTTTCAGGCTGAAATTCTGCCGGTGTACGAATTTATCATAATCGGCCGGCTCGGAAGGACTGACTTTTTGCTGATAGCTGGTGTATAAATGCAGGTTGTGAATGCGATTGGCAATGTCTTCAATATTGCTCAGGATGTTCCGCATGGTAATGAAGTACCCGAGCGTGTCGGGCGTTCTTTTTTTATTCCTGAGCTCTATATAAAATATGCGGGTTTCTTTTATGGCATCGGCAAGGGCTGTTGTTTCGCGTGAGCGGCGGCCGCTTTTTACGGCAATACTGATATCATCGAGCTCCGCCGCCAGTTGTAATATAAGCTGACGATAGCGCTCCATTATTCCGGTTCCCTCAGATGTGGCGTGCAGTTCCTTGTAATCGTCGTGATAGGTGGTCATGATCTTTTCAAAAAGATCAACCAGGCTTCTGAACAACATCAAGAGGGTTCGGCCCGTATTGGTTGATTCTTTAACGATGTAACGGCTTTTAAACAATAGTTCCCGTACCAGTTCCTGTTCCTGGTGAACGGTTACCTGTTGCTCTATCATTTGGCGATACGCTTTGTCATAATCCGTTGTTTCATCATAGAACAATGCCCTGATGCGGATGTAATTGGCGGTGGCGGCGATACATTCGCCTAACGCCTGCTGTGCAAGTTTATATGGGGCAAACTTGTGTAATAACAAACTTAAACCGGTATACCAAAGTCCGCCCAATAAAATATAAGCGGCCTGAATGATCACTTCTTTACCCTGGCCGGGATGCCCGATCTGCAAAACCATGATCAACAACGCTGACACCCCTATTGAAATGGCGCGGCTGCCGTAAACGCCGATCATGGAAAATACAAAACAGCAAATAGTTATAAGCGTACCCAGCATAATAGGATAAGCAGCGGTTAATCCGGTTAAAGTTGCTACCACAACAAGGAACAACAGACAGATTAACATACCATTACGCCGGTGATGAATAGGGCCAGGGTTATCGGTGCCACTGACGCACATGGCGCCCAGCGAGATGGCTACCCCTTGCGACAACATATCGAAATAGCTGAAAATGAGCGCAGGCAGCACCACACCTGCTGTAATACGTACTCCGGAACTGAGATAATAACTGTACAAAAAGCTCTTATACTTCTTCAAATAATCCATGGGTAATTAAAGTACGTATTTTAACGAGTGTTTGGTACAAAAAGTTGAAAATAAACGATTGCGAAAAGCGCTTAGTATAAAAAGGCGGGATAAACATAAAAGGGTGGTTTGACATTTGATAAAATGTTGCCCGATCGTACAAACTGATGTCGGGAGTTGATTTTTTTAATTTGTAAAGTTGTAACTTTAAAGAACTGTATAACTATCGCAACAATCCCGTACAACGCTCTCCTAAAACTTATTGATAGAAAATACCTGCTATAGTTTTTTAAAGCGAAGGATATTCCGTACCTCTTCCAATTATCGTTGCCTCGCAGGGCAACCTGTGTCTGCACATTAAAATATACACACCTTATTCGAAAATCCTTCCCCTGATTTGTACAACATATGCCACGCTTTTGTATAGGTGCGAAAAAAATTATGCAATTTTTTTAACGCAAAATGCTTTAGCGGACTGGCATCATAATTTCAACATTTTTTAAATAACGCTGAACATTAAGTACATGATTCATGCGTATTAACCAGCGCACTGTAAAGCATCGGCCAACTCAAAGGCTCAACAATCAAATAGCAAACGCTCCCCCCTGATCGCATAGAATTATTCGTTTAAGGCTAACATATAGATAACGGTAATGAAAGCAGGCCCCACCCCAACCATGAAAATTTAAATTCAATAATTCATTTGCTCATGTAAAAAATCAAAATTATGGAGCTGGAAGAACCTGTTTTAAAAATTTTGCGCAAGAAGTACCAACCGTCTTCTTTTATTGAAACGCATTGTAACCGCTACGACATGGCATTTAAAACCGATAAGGAGGGGGATGCCATTGTATTGGTCCTTGGCCGTAAGGATGATACGGGTCATATAAAAGGCGAGCGCTTTACGCGCCGGCTTCGCCAGATGGCCAACGGCCGCATTGTGAAAGAATATTGGGAACATAAAGGCAAAGCAAGCTAGCAGGGATGGGTCCTGACCACAAAAGGGCAAATTACCAGCATCCGTACCCTACTTTTTCTTACTATTAATAACAAACGGCCCACTCTTTGCTCATATAGTATCCCTCAAACACTTTCCGGTAAACTTCCATAATACCTGCTTTTGCACCAACAGGCAAAGGAGAAACTAATATTATAGAAGTCCTTGAAAAAATGAAAACAATGAAATGCTGTTTTGGCCTGATAATCTTAGTTGCAGTAGCATGCAACAACCGCGCACCTGTACACGTACCTCAAACGACAGATACCACATCAACCACCGATTCGGTATTAAATGCTGGTCAGCTTATCCCGGATGAATCGGGCTCACCCACTTCTTTTGTTCCCGGTTATTATACCGGCACAATACCATGTAACGATTGCCACAACATTACGCGGAAAATTCTTTTTTTAAGCGATCACCAGTTTCATTTGAAAGATGAGTTCAATGGAATTCAATCGCCGCCGCTTGAAACGGAAGGCCGCTGGCAAACTACCAACGATCAATTGCACTTGCTGGTAAACAATGAAGTGTTCAAACGCTTTGCGGTTACGAATAAAGGCCTGAGTGAATTGAGTATGACCGGTGCGCCTGTTCCCTTGTATCCCAAAGATTATTTAAGCCATAAACAAATTGGCGCCGATAATATTGCCTGGATGGAGAAGA
>CBIHPC010000307.1:0-6875 GCA_966211305.1 uncultured Niastella sp. | reverse complement strand
CTGTCGCGCCCGCCCATCAGCTTTACCATCCCCGGCACATCGTGCGGAACAAACCAGCCCTGCTGGTAGGGATTGCTTTCAACGGTTCCATAAAAATGTTTCAGTCTTCCCTCCTTTGGCCATTCTTCCCAGCTTCCATCCTCTTTTTTGGGGCGGAACCATTTTTGGGTTTTATCAAAAATATTCTGATAACTCAACGCCCTTTGTGCAAACGTTTTCTCATCTTCCTTTTTTCCCAATGCGGCCGCCAGTTGCGACAGGCACCATTCGGAATAGGCATTTTCAAGTGTATTCGAGATCGGGAACGGTGAATTACCATAGGAGTTCCGCCGACGATCGGTGGGTTCACAGGTATAGGTCCATCCCTTGTCGCCATTCCCAAACCGTTCACAGGTATTACGGGCATATGCATAGGCTTTTACCAGATCATAACCTCTTATGCCTTTGGCATACGCATCTGCCAGCACCGATACCGCGGGGTTGCCGATCATACAACCTGAATAGGCATTCAACAATTCCCAGCGTTCAAAATACTGTTTACCGGTTTCCCCGGCCAGATCGGTCAATGAACCAAGCAGGTCGTTTACCACCGATGGATTGATGATCGTTTGCAACGGCATCTGGCTGCGGAACACATCCCATCCACTGAATACAGTGCGGCGGGTTTGATTGGCGGTGCCATTATGTATTTTTCCATCGCCACCGGTATAGGCGCCATCGACGTCCGATACCATACGCGGGTCGATCATCGTATGATACAATGCCGTATAGAAAACGGCTTTCTCTTCTTCGGTACCTCCTTCAATTTTTATCTTATTCAGCGCCTGGTTCCATAATGTTCGCGCGTTAGCATGTACTTTGTCAAAATCCCAGCCGGCGATCTCGGCTTCAAGGTTCATTTTGGCATGCGCTACATCGGTAAAAGAAATACCTGTTTTCATCAGCACCTGCTCGCTGGCCGCTGTTGCAAACTCAGTAAAAAAGCCGAGGTGTTTTCCCTGCTGTTCGCGGGGTTGTTTTATTACCCCATTTATTGCGGCTTCTGCTATCCGCTGCTGGTAACGCCGGCTTTCAACGTCTTCCCGTTTCCGTTTCCAGTTGTCAGGAATAGCAGCGCTCCATACGCCATATTGTTTCAACGGTTTACTGAACTGCGCATAGAAGTATACGGTATAACTGGCCAAGCCTTCGCCATTGCCCCAGCCGCCGCCATCGGGTGTACACTTCATCCAGCCTTCAATGGTATTATCATCTACCACCCGCACATATTGCTCCGTGGAAGTACCGCCTACCCTGCGCGCCAGGTCGATCTGGATGCGCGAACGGTTATTGGCCGGAAATGTAAAACGCATCATGCCACTGTGCGGCGCCGCCGTCATTTCAGCTTTTACGCGGTATTTCCCTAAGGTTACTTTGTAATATCCCGGGCTCGCCGCCTCCGTTTGTTTGGCAAAAGTGGAACGATACCCTTCTTCTTCATGACCGGAACGGCCAGCCGAGGTTTTTAACGGTCCGGTGGAAGGCATCACCAGGAAATTCCCCAGATCGCCATACCAGCCGATACCGCTTAGCTGGGTAAAGGCAAAACCTTCAATGGAAGTATGTTCATAGCTATACCCCGAGCCATTGTCGCCACCCGTTATGGTATTCGGACTAACCTGCACCATACCATAAGGTGTTGCAGCACCGGGAAATGTTTTGCCCAACCCATGACTGGCGCCTGCTTTATCAACATTGGTGCTGGCGCCGATAAAAGGATTTACATACGTTACTGCCTGCCGTGATAACTGGCCGGCCCCGGATAAGGTGGTTAACAACAGGGACGCCATTAAAAGTCTTTTCATTTTGATCATACAATTTTTTCCTTCGCAGGCTTTTCCAGCCTTTCTTTTTTATAACCCTACCTGTAAACCGATATTGATCACGCGCTGCGACAGGTAGGCATCGCCCGCAGTATTGCTGGCCACCTCAGGGTCGGCCTGGTATTTTCTGCTTACGTTACTCCACGTAACGAGGTTGTATGCGCTGAGGTAAATGCGGCCGTTATTCATTTTTAACGGCAGCCAGCGCCGTGGTAAAATATAACTTAACTCCACGGTTTTCAGCCGAACATAGTGTGCATCGATCACCCAGAAATCGGAATTGTATGCACCGGGGCTATTGATGGTAGTGGGATTGCTGGTAAGCCGCGGAAACTCCGCAGCGCCTGCCGTTGCCGGCGTCCACCGTTTTTCATGCAGCGGTTGAAACTGCCCCTTGAACGGCTCTATGGCCGTACCCGTTAAACCGAGGCTGTACCCGAACGCACCCTGAAAAAGCACGCTTGCATCAAAACCCTTGTAACCGATCTTTATCGGTAACCCCACAGTGGTGTTAGGTAAATTGGGCCTGCCAATGGTGGTAATGTCGTTCTGATCGATAACACCATCTCCATTCTGATCTTTATATTTCAGATCACCCGGTTGAATAGCTATCGCGCCAACGGGTTTGGCTACTTTAGGATCGTTTACATCTTCTTCGCTATAGAAACCCATGAACTGGTACCCGAATGGCTGGTTGATGGAATGACCGGTTGCCGCCAGCCAGGGATACCGCGGCGATGCTTCCGCCATATACAGGATCTTATTTTTTGCATACGACCATACCAGCCCTATACTATAATGTACATTTCCGATCTTGTCGTGGAAGTTAAAAGTTTCTTCCCATCCCCTGTTCAGGGTGATGCCCACATTGGTTGGCGAAACGCCTATACCCAGAATAAACGGTGTATTGCCGGGCGCCACCAGCTGATCGTACCGGCGCTCATGAAAATAATCGGCCGACAATGTGAGTTTATCATTGAATAAATTCACATCCAGCCCCACATCGAATTTCTTCGCCTTTTCCCAGGTAACGTTGTTGTTACCAAGCGCGCCTTCATAAATAGTTCCTGCGCCCTGGTTGGTTTGCCCAAAGCTGTATCCCCCGCCCTGGTAGTACACCTGGTTATAGAGATATTGGTTTCCGGGCGCCACATCTGAACCCACTATACCATACGTGGCACGCAACTTAAACAGGCCTACAGCCGGGAACAGTTTGCCGAAAAATTCTTCCTTTGCCATGTTCCAGCCTACACCCACTGCGGGAAAAAAGCCGTTTCGTTTGCCGGCCTGAAAACGGTCTGAACCATTGAATGCACCATTGAAATCGACCAGGTATTTTTGTTTATAGTCGTACCCTATCTTTAATGAATACCCGCGGTATTTATGCGGTACCTGTCCCACTACAGGAAAAAAGCCTGTTTGGTCCATATCTATACGGTAGCTTTCCTGGTTCCATAAAAACAATCCGGAGAAATGGTGATCGGCATCAAATACCCGGTCATAGTTCAGGTAAACCTGCACGTTGGTGCGCTGGTTGTCGATATCGGTATTACCCAGCGTTCTGTAGGTGGCATAGGTATACCCACCGGTGCTTACGCCGGTATTCAGGTGATAGCTTTCATCGCGCGGATCGTACCGGTAAGTTGGCGGAAAACCGCGGAACAATGTCAGGTTGTTTTGCTGCACATTGGCGTAGGCTATACGTCCTATAAGCGATAAACCGCGGGTAATATCATCGAGCTTTTCGGTAAAACCCAGCAATACATTATAGTCTGTACGGCGGTCGCGTTTATACCCCTGCGTTGCCAGTTGCGCGTTGATGGTGGGTAACTGGTTTTGCGTATCGTATGCATAAGCCCAGCTACCATCGGGGTTTATTAAAGGTGCGGAATAAGGATGTATTTTGGAGAAATCGTAAATATTGCTGATCACGTTCATGGCGTATGGCTGGTTGATGTCGCCAAAACGAACGGTAGCATCGAGGCGAATACTGAGGTTCCTGGTTGCCTGAATATCCAGGTTGGAGCGTGCATTATACCGCCGGTAAAAATAATTGCTGTTCACCCCTTCTGAATTGGTGGAGAAATCGCGGATGCTGCCGTTTTGAGTGAATGCACCGCCGGAGATAAAATACTTTACATGGCTGGTTCCGCCGGAGATATCGAGGTTGGAATTCGCCTGTAAAGAATAAGGCCGGTTGATGGCTTTATACCAGTTCACATTGGGATGACCGTAAGGATCGCTGCCGGTTTTGAAGGCATCCAGATCGGCCTGATTGAAGACAGGGGTAAGTCCGTCATTGGTATAAGCCTCGTTCACCAGTAACGCCGTATGATAAGAATCGAGGAACTTCGGTGTTCTTACCGGCGCCTGCGCACCGCCTTCCAGCCGTACATTGAACTTTGGTTTGCCAGCTACGCCCCTGCGGGTAGTTACCACCAATACCCCATTGGCGCCTTTGATACCATAGATAGCCGTAGTGCTGGCGTCTTTTAAAATTGAAATGCTTTCTATTTCATTTACGTTTATCTGCGCCAGCTGCGCGTAGGTATATTGAATATCGTCTACAACGATCAGCGGCTGGTTACCATCGGGGTTCAATGAGCTTACCCCACGAATAAAATAATCTGAAGCATCTTTACCCGGCTGGCCCGACCGCTGCTGCGTAAAAAAGCCCGGCAGCTTACCTGCCAGCGCATTCTGTACACTGGAGGTAGGTACGTCGCGGATCTCATCGGCATTGATGGAACTTACAGAACCCGTATTGGTGATCCGTTTCTTTTTACCAAAACCCACTACCACCAGTTCTTCCATGCCCTGTACCGAAGGCTGCATGATCACTTCTACATGATCATCTTTTTTCACGTTCACTTCCTGTTGCTGGTAATTCAGGTAAGAGATCACCAATACACCGGAATTACCGCGTAATAGAATTCTGAAATGGCCGCGGTTATCGGCCGCAACGGCATTTCGCGCCTGCTGCTTTTCCGTAATGGTGGCGCCCGGCAATGGGCCGTTGGCATCTTTCACCGTACCCGTTATCACTTTTTCCTGGGCAAAGGCCAGCCCGGGCAGTAAGAGAACAGCTATTGAAAAAAGAACGATAAGCTTGTTCATATAAAAAAGTTAGATTGTTAGTATTGGTTTGTTTTTACCATAGCGGATTTTGGCGCATCTGGTTGTTCTTTATCACTTCACTGTATGGAATGGGATACAGGTACATTTGCGGATCACGGAAAACCGTTTTGAGCACCTGGATGGGATTGTAAAAAAGTTGTCCGCTGCTCGACAACTGCAGATCGAGCCCGCGCAACGGCGCGTTGTTATATACCTCCGCCGCTATTTTCCAGCGCCGGAGATCCCAGTAACGCTGTTCTTCAAACGCCATCTCTACCCGGCGTTCATTGCGAATGAAATTGCGCATGTCCTGCTGACTCATCCCCTGCGGCACGCCATAGGCATTACTGGCATCGGTTAAAATGCCGGCTCTTTTTCGCAATGCATACAAAACATTGTACACATCGGCTGATGGACCGGAAAATTCATTGAGCGCTTCGGCATAATTCAGCAGCACACCCGCATAGCGGTAATACACCCAGTCGTGGTACGTACCCGAATAAGAAGGCGGATTGTTGCTCACGCTTTCAAAAGCCCCCATGAATTTGCGCATGTAGTAGGAGGTTTTTGTTTGCTGCACGGTACCACCGGGCCTGTCGAGCCCGCGGGCATAGGTTTGCACGGCCCGGTTCAACCACAAAGAACCATTGTGAAATACCGTCAGCGATAACCTGGGGTCGCGGTGCGCATATGGATCATTGGGATTATAACGTGCTGCCGGGTCGGTAATGGCGTATCCTGAATCGGATGCAAAAGCATCTACCAGGTTCTGGGTTGGACTGGTATTGCCATTTCCGCCGGCAGCAGTATAGCCAACCGGCGCATTCGCCGATTCTACCCCATTGGCCGGCGTACCGGTTTGCATCCAGCAAATGATCTCGGTATTTGAACCAACGGGTGCGGCCTGTGTGGTAAACACATCGTTGAAGTTGGGCATGAGTTTATAATCGCCTTTATCGATGATGGCTTTGGCTGCATCGGCTGCCAGCTTCCAGCGATTGAGATCATAACCGGTATAACCGGTCAAAGCATTGGTGGGATCAATATTGCCGCCATTAAATAAAGGACTGGCGGCATACAACAGTACTTCCGCCTTCAGCGCCATGGCGGCGCCCTGCGTAATGCGTCCATAGGTATTGGGGGTAACCATGTCGGCTGTACGCAGGCTGTCTTTTATATTATCACATTCGCTCACTATATAATTCACACACTCGCTAAAACTGTTGCGTGGCAACTGTACATCATCTGTTATCTGGCGAATGGCATCACCCAGCAGCGGAACGCCGCCATAGCGTTTTACCAATTGAAAATATAACCAGGCCCTTAAAAAGCGGGCTTCGCTTCGGTAGGCTGCCCGCGCCGGCTGCCCATTGGGCAACTTCTCGATCATTGGCACGCGGTTGATGTATACGATAAACACGGTGGCATTGCGAATGGCCGTATAGTTACGCGCCCACATATCATCGGCATTGTTCATTGTAGCCGAATAAGCGCCCGTTGCCATTGCCTGCACCGCCGGAATGCCGGAAGCCGATGCCACTGCATCATCTGAAGCGGCATCGAGGTAATTACCGCCAATTCTGTTATGGCCGTTATAAAAGGTCTGCTGATAGGTAGTGAGCAGGTAGGTCATGGCTTGTTTGCCCAGCGAATCGCGGGGATCAAAAGCCAGATCGAGCGTTATCTGTTGTCCCAGCGGAACAGACTCATAGGCTTTGCGGCAGGCACCAAACAGGCAGCCAACAAAACACCATACAATCATTTTATAAAGAAGTTGCTTCATGTTGGTTACAGTTTTACAGTGATACCGGTATTGATGACTTTTTGCATGGGATAATTCGGGAACGGCACTTCAGGATCGACGCCATCATAAGCCGCATGCGTAAACAGGTTTTG
>CBIHPC010000306.1:0-6876 GCA_966211305.1 uncultured Niastella sp. | reverse complement strand
GTTTCCTTTCATTCCCCCGCCACGAATATTTCCGCCGTTTGTTGTGCAACATGTTCGGCGATGATATTGAAAACGGCGAATTGCCTGCCGACATTGACTGGGTAGGCAAAGTGATACAGGATATTTGTTTTAACAACGCTAAAACTTACTTCAACTGGTAATGGGGAATGTACTAAGCTTTGGAGAACTGCTCCTTCGGTTATCGCCCGATACAGATGGAGAATGGCTGGCTAAATCATCGATGCCCGTACACGTAGGCGGCGCTGAACTGAATGTAGCCAGGGCGCTGGCCCTCTGGAATATACCGGTGAAATACTGTACCGGTTTACCCGATAATTATTTGTCGCAACAGTTGGTAAATCAACTGCAGCAATGGAATATCGATACTTCTGCCATTCAGTTCGGCGGACAGCGGATCGGCATTTATTACCTGCCGCAGGGCCTGGATGTAAAGAACGCCGGTGTCATTTACGATCGCGCAGAATCATCATTCGCGCGTTTACAAACCGGCACCATCAACTGGGATGCCCTGCTTGAAGGAGTAAGCTGGTTCCACGTTAGTGCTATTTGTCCGGCCCTCAATGCCGATGCCGCCGATGTGTGCGCAGAGGTTATGCAGGTATGTAACAAAAAAGGCATCACCGTTTCCATCGATCTCAACTACCGCGCCAAATTATGGCAGTACGGTGTTCCGGTTCACGAAGTAATGATGCGCCTGGCGCCTTACTGTGATGTGATCATGGGTAATGTGTGGGCCGCTGAAAAGATGTTGCAAATACCGGTGCATGCCGGCCTGGTTACTACCGATACAAAAGAAATGTATCTCGAACAGGCCCTGGTTACATCAAAAGAGATCATAAAACAATACCCGCGCTGTAAAGCAGTGGCCAACACCTTCCGCTTCGATCATAAAGGCATCTTATACTACACCACTTTATACACCAACGATCAATTACATGTTTCGCAGGTTTATACAACTGAAACGGTTGTTGATAAAGTGGGCAGTGGCGATTGTTACATGGCGGGTTTGATCTATGGATTTTATAATAAGCAGGCGCCGCAGGAAATACTCGAGTTCGCTACGGCTGCCGCTTTCCAGAAACTGTTCATCAAAGGCGACGCTACCAATAGATCGGTAGACGACATAAAAGCATCTATAAAAAAGTAATGAAGAATCATCAGGATATATTAAGTCAGATAACGCAGCAGAAAATGCTGCCGTTGTATTTTCATAAAGACGCAACTGTAAGCATCAATATCTTGAAGGCATTGTACGATGCCGGCATCAAAGCCGTGGAATATACTAACCGCGGCGTTGAGGCGGTAGATAACTTTATGGCATTACGTAAAGTGGTGGACGAAAGTATGCCCGGCATGTTGCTGGGAATTGGAACGGTGAAGACCGTTGAAGATGCACAAAGATTCATTAGCGCCGGCGCCGATTTCATTATTAGTCCGGTCGTATATGCGCCCGTGGCAAAAACGGTACATGATGCCGGTTTGTTATGGATCCCTGGTTGTTTAACGCCAACCGAAATCTTCACCGCCGAAATGAACGGCGCTAAAATGGTGAAGATCTTTCCGGGCAGCGTAGTGGGACCTTCTTACATTTCAGCCATTAAAGAATTGTTCCCTGGCTTATTGTTTATGCCAACCGGCGGGGTTGATACAACGGCTGAAAATATCAAAGAGTGGTTCAATGCCGGTGTGGTAGCGGTAGGAATGGGCAGTAAACTCATCAGCAAAGCCGTACTGCAAAACCAGGAATACGAAAAGCTTACGTCGCAGACGAAGGCCGTCCTTGAGATTCTAAATAATATCAAATAATAAATTGACAAAGCGTGCCATCTGCCGGCTGGCGGATGGCTCGTTTTTGTACCTTAAAAAAAGGACTGACATGCAAGCTATAGGAAAATACCGGTGGACCATTTGCGGCCTTGTCTTCTTTGCTACTACGATCAACTACCTCGATCGTGCCGTTATCAGTTTATTAAAAGAAACCTTTACTACCGATCTGGGATGGGATGATGCCGATTATGCCAATGTGGAGATCGCCTTTAAGATCGCTTATGCCGTTGGGTTATTACTGGCCGGCCGCATAGTTGATAAATTAGGAACCAAGATCGGTTATGCGGTAGCTACTACTTTATGGAGTGCCGCTGCCGTTGCGCACGCTGCGGTTAATACCGTAGTAGGTTTTGGTGTTGCCCGCGCTTTTCTGGGCGTTTTTGAAGCTGGTAACTTTCCGGCTGCTATTAAAACAGTGGCTGAATGGTTCCCTAAAAAAGAACGCGCCCTGGCTACGGGTATCTTTAATTCAGGAGCTAATATCGGTGCTATTCTGGCACCGGCATCGGTACCATTTATGGCCAAGGCCTGGGGCTGGGAGTCTGCTTTCATTATTACCGGTGCGCTGGGTTTTATCTGGCTCATCCTCTGGTTCATGTTTTATGAAGTACCCAAAAAGCAAAAGAAATTATCTCAGGCCGAATACGATTATATTCACAGCGATATTGATGAAGCTCCGGCTTTGGAGCAGGTAAGGCCAGGCGTTAGCTGGGCCAAACTGCTGACTTATAAACAAACCTGGGCGTTTGCCATTGGTAAATTGCTTACCGATCCCATCTGGTGGTTCTATCTCTTCTGGTTACCCGATTTCCTGAACAGCCAGTACGGGTTGAAAGGAACCGATGTAGCGCTGCCGGTGGCGCTTGTTTACACTATTTCAACCATCGGAAGTGTTGGTGGCGGATGGTTGCCAATGAAGCTGATCAACAGCAACTGGGCGCCATTCAGGGCACGTAAAACGTCTATGCTGATCTATGCATTCTTTGTGATCCCCATCTTCTTTGCACAATTAGCCGGTAATATCAATATGTGGCTGGCCGTAATTGTAATTGGTATTGCCGCCTCGGCTCACCAGGCATGGAGCGCCAACATCTTCACTACCGTAAGTGATATGTTCCCCAAGCATACAACCGCATCGGTAACCGGTATTGGCGGTATGTTTGGTGCATTGGGCGGTATCCTGTTCTCGGCAGTGGTACAAAAGAACCTGTTTGTTCACTACCGTGAGATCGGAAAAATTGAAGTAGCCTATTACATCATGTTTGCCGTGTGTAGTAGTGTGTACCTGCTGGCCTGGGTGATCATGCACTTCCTGGTGCCAAAAATGAAACGGGTTGAGTTGTAAGTAAGTATCAAACTTTATTGTAACAGGGAAGAAGCCGGTAAAACGCTTTCTTCCCTGTTTTGTTTTTACAGATGCGCTTCCCCGGGTTGCCTGGTAACCGGTTGCCGGCTTCTTTGGTCCTTGTTGACTCGTCAACTCGCACATAGCGCATAAAACCTTTTAGCTGCCGTTTATTGTCCTGAAGGCCCATTAAATTTTTATTCTTCCGGTTTTAATTATCAGCGCTAAAAATGCGTAAAAAGTCCGCATATGGGGTAAAAAATGACACAGTGCAGATTTAATATTCAAAAAAAATCGAAACAATTGCCGTTTGGTGCTCGTCGTTCGGCAGAATTTTGTAAATTAGAAATATTCCGAATCGAATTTCCTAATACTAAAAATCGACTGTTATGGAAAGAGCCTACAAATGCTGTCAATCCTGCGGTATGCCTATGAAACGGGATAATGGTGGCACCCATGCGGATGGATCCATAAGCAAAATGTATTGCAGTCACTGTTTCCTCGACGGAAAATTCACAGTGCGTAACATTACAGTTGATGATATGAAGGAACGGGTAAAAGGAAAACTGAAAGAAGTTGGTTTTCCGGGTTTCCTTACCGGCTTTTATACCCGTAACATCCATAAACTGGAGCGATGGAAATCACATCCCCTTGCTGTTGAATAATATAGCAGTGGCAGGGCGTTTTTATGAACACTGATCAATTGCAATCTTCACCCCGTAAAAGTATAGTACTGTTCTGTTCAGGAGCGGCCTGATACCTTTGTATGCAGTATCAAAAACACTTTGATACACCAACGCCTGTTGCCTTTATCTGCTCTTATGCAAACTTTCCATAAATTGATATTTTACGTTAACTGAACGAATTTTTATATTGTTACCAGGCACCACGCTGTGGTGCCTTTTTTTATATACGATTATTGCTAACCGTTTCCTTTGAGTGTAATTTGCCGCCTGATGCAACAAATAAAAGGGATAGCGGGTCATTAGCCGGTTGGGGAAAGAGATGATCAAACTTTTTACATCAGAAAGTTGAAACACAATATTTCTGTTTTTGTATTTAATAGCCAAACCACACCATCTATTCCCGCATCGGGAACTACCGTAACCCGGAAATATAAGTTCGGCCCGGTAAATGGGCTGCTGGAACTGGGAGTAAGTTTATAGGAAGGCTGCCGGCTGCGGGTGCGCCAGACCCGTTTCAGGCGCCAATTTCTCATGTTATTTTAATGTGGGGTGCCTACGCCTTGCATATCTTTGCGTACGAATTGCCTGGTTACTTTTTGCCTACGATCTTTCTGCAGTTTTACCTACCAGAAACCCATTCCGGGGAGTCCGATCAACTGGTGAGGATTGGTATTTGCAGTAACAGGCTCTGATAATATATATGAAGAAGATCATCAACGCCCTCCGCCTGCGCTTAAAATGGGGGTACGACCAGTTGCACAATGAACGGTTCAAAAACAACCTGTTACAGGCCATTCCCTTTTGGATAGCATCCGTGATAACCGGCTTGTTGGCGGTGTTGTATACCAAATTGTTTTCCTGGGCCGAAATGGGCACCGAATGGGTGATGCATCACGGCGTTTGGTGGCTCTTTATTATAACGCCCATCACCTTTGTGCTTGCCTGGTGGCTGGTGTTCAGGTTTTCGCCCGGGGCGCGTGGCAGTGGTATACCGCAGGTTATTGCCGCGGTTGAACTAACTACACCCAAATACAACCATTTGGTTAAAAAGCTGTTGAGCGTTCGCATCATCTTCTTTAAGATGATTTCCAGCATTATTATGGTTTTTGGCGGCGGTGTAGTGGGACGAGAAGGGCCCACCATCCAGATCGCGGGCTCCGTTTTCAGGGTAATCAGCCAGATCCTGCCTTCCTGGTGGCCAAAAATTTCAAAAAGCAATATGATAAAGGCCGGCGCTGCTGCCGGGCTGGCCGCCGCTTTCAATACCCCGCTGGGTGGGGTGGTGTTTGCGATGGAGGAAGTAACCCGTACCCATATCAGTTATTTCAAAACCGCCCTTTTTACAGCGGTGATCATTGCGGGGTTAACTGCCCAGGGCTTACTGGGGCCCTATTTATACCTCGGTTATCCCGATGTAAGTAATTTATCGGGTTATATCTTCTTTGGGGTGATAGCTGTAGGGGTTGTAAGCGGCCTGTTAGGTAGTGGCATGGCGCGGATAATGTTATCTATTATGAAATGGGTGCGCTCGTTCAATATTTCAAAACGTGTTGTTTATTTAACAATATGTGCGTTGTTACTGGCATCTATGGCTTACTTCATAAGCGAAAGGGCTTTAGGGTCGGGCAAAGAGATCATGACGCATGCGCTGTTCACCGCCGATAAACATTTGCCATGGTATATGCCGCTTGTGCGGATCGTTGGTTCAATCATTTCATTTACAAGTGGGGCTGCGGGCGGCGTGTTTGCGCCGGCGTTAGCGGCAGGCGCCAGTATCGGCGCTGTTATGGGCGAGTGGTTCAATGTGTCGGCCACGAATGTAAACCTGTTGATCCTGGCCGGTATGGTGGGTTTTCTTACCGGGGTAACCCGCACACCGTTTACATCGGCCATCCTGGTGCTCGAAATGACCGATCGCCACAATGTAATATTTCATTTAATGCTGGCCGGTATGGTAGCCACGATGGTTTCCTATCTCGTCGACAGGCATTCGTTTTACGACCATCTGAAAATGCAGTTTATTCACGATCTGCATCACGAAGCGATACCGGTTGAGGAGGAGAGTGACACAGTTGATGAAGGTGAAAAAGTTGAAAAAGGGAAAGGTGTGTAACCCGGAGAAATGAAAAAGGAAATGCACAATATCGAATGTAGAATATCCGGTGTAACATGTAAAAGTTGAAAGCAGAAGGGATAAATATAAAGGCCTTTTGCCTCGTTGCCTTTATTTCTTCTTTTCGTTCCAGCCTTTGAACTGAATAAGGTCATCAAATTCAAGCGAAAGCCCTTTCTTGAAAACGATCGCTGTGCGCAAATAAAAATAACGGCGTAAGATGGGCAGGTGATGCCAGTTGCGTACGCGTTTTTTGAAATTATGTTGCAGTTCGGCAACAAGCAGTTTTTTATCGAGTTCGCCATCTTCACTAACGGCCTTTAATAATTTCATTGAAAGAACACCCACCACGGCGCCAGCCATAAAGAACAGGTTCCATTGTCCGCGCCCGAACAAATTAATTACAAAATGGCTGGTAAAGAAATCGGCCAGTAAACCACCCACTAACGGGGCCATTGCTGAAAATACCGCCGTGAACATGTTTTTGGTCACCAGGTACACGATACCTTCATCGGCTGGAGCCAGCTTTAACCCAACGTTTTGAAGGGCAAGCGTGATGCCTGCATTGGAAGCCCCCATCAGCATGTGCATGATCACCAGCACGGGCAGCATGAATACCGGGCTCATAATGCCGATCACCGACCAGGCTATAATGCAGGTTATATAAACCGGAGCGCAAATGCGAATAATGGTTTTGTTACTATAACGGTCTGAACATCTTCCCCATAATTTTATGGAAGTGATACTGCTCACCTGGCTCACAATGTTTAAACTAATGACATATACCAGTGGCAAACCCAGGGTCTTCATCATGTATACCGAAAAGAAGGGCGTAACCAGGTTGAACGCAAAGATCCAGCAGGAGTTGAACACCAGCAGCTTTC
>CBIHPC010000305.1:0-6889 GCA_966211305.1 uncultured Niastella sp. | reverse complement strand
ATTGAGCGGTATAAAAAAATTAGCCGGGCAAACATTGTGGTATGGGGTCAGTAGTATTTTCGCCCGTTTCCTTAATTACCTGCTTACTCCGTACCTGACGCTCAAATTAAGCGGCTCCGGTTTTGGAGAAATGAGCCTGGTATATGCAGCTATTCCTTTCCTGAATACCCTTTTCCTGTTCGGGGTTGAAACCGCCTATTTCAGGTATGTTCAGAAAGACGAATACAAGAACGAGATCTACAATACGCTTTCCATTTCCATTTTCACCAGCACATTGAGCCTTTGCGCCCTGCTGATGATCTTCAACAAATCATTTGCGCACCTGATCTCCATTCAGGATCACCCGGAATATGTAACGTTAAGCGCTTTCATTATTGCATTCGATGCGTTATCGGCCCTGCCCTTTGCCAGGTTACGCCATGAGGGCAGGCCCATGAAATTCGCATTTGTGCGGGTAAGCGGTATCATCCTGAACATCGGCATCATTTATTTCTTTTTATCGGTTTGCCCCAGGCTGCTTGAAAAAAATCCTAACAGTCCGCTCCTGCTGGTATACAATAAAGATTTTGGCGTAGGCTATATCTTACTGGCGAATGTGATACAATCGTTTTACCAGCTGGTGGTATTGAAAAAAGAATTATTCGCTTTCGACTGGAAATTCAACTTCCCCATGTGGAAAGAGGTGATGCTGTATGCGCTGCCGCTGGCGATTGCCGGTTTTGCCGGAATGATCAACGAAACTTTCGACCGTATTATGCTGGGTTGGTGGGCGCCCGTACAATCTGTGCAGGCCGCCCGGTTTGAGGTGGGTACCTACAGCGCCTGTTATAAATTATCGATCCTGATCACCCTGTTCATCCAGGCGTTTCGCATGGGCGCCGAACCATTTTTCTTCAAACAATCCCAGCAGGATGACGCCCCGAGAACCTATGCCCGGGTAATGAAATTTTTTGTGATCACCATTACGTTGATGTTCCTGGTGGTGGCGCTTTACCTCGATATATGGAAACATTTCATTCAGAACGAAGCCATGTGGAAAGGGCTTACCGTTGTGCCCATCCTGTTATTTGCCAACATGTTCCTTGGCATTTATTACAATCTTTCTATCTGGTATAAATTATCGCAAAAAACGTCGGCCGGGGCCTGGATCACCTTTATAGGCGCAGGCATTACCCTGTTGATAAACGCCCTGTTCATTCCCCGGTTCAGCTATATGGCCTGCGCCTGGGCAACCTTCTTCTGCTACGGCATTATGATGGCCGTTTCCTACGTATGGGGACAAAAAAAATACCCCATTCCCTATGCCACCAAAAAACTATGCGCCTACATGGTAATTGTGGCCGTTCTATACTTTATACATCATGCGGTCACCGGCTGGTGGCCGAATGTTTGGTTAAATTTTACGCTGGCTACGCTGTTAACCCTCGGTTACCTCGTATTTATACTTCGGGTTGAACGCAAAGAATTCAGCCGGTTGCCCTATGTAGGAAAATTGATCTACAAATTTATTTAGGCGGTATATAACCCTACCCCTTCAGGAAAGGATTGTGCAATTTCTCATACCCAATGGTGGTTTGCGGGCCATGGCCGGGAAACACTACCGTTTCATCGGGCAGCACAAACAACTGGTTACGGATGCTGGCAATAAGGGTATCGAAATTGCCGCCGGGAAGGTCGGTACGGCCAATGCTTTCGCGAAACAATACATCGCCGCCAATAACGAACTGCTTTGCCTGACAATAAAAACAGATATGTCCGGGTGAATGACCGGGTGTAAAAAGCACCTGTAATGCATCTTTACCCAACGCTATGGTATCACCTTCGCGTAAAAAGATAAGGTCGCCTTTGTAGTTATCAAATGGCAGCCCCCAGGATAAACTGAACGTGGGCGCGTATTCCAGAACAGGCTTTTCCTTTTCGTGCAGGTGCAGGGTTAGTCCCCAGGTATCATGAATGAACTTGTTTCCGAATACGTGGTCGAGATGGCAATGGGTATTTAACAAATATTTAGGCGTTAGGCCGGAAGTTTGTATAAATTCTTTTAATTCATTGCGTTCATTGCCGAAATAGCAGCCGGGATCGACAACACAGCATTCGCCCGTTTCGTTATACACCACATATGTATTCTCCTGAACCGGACTAAATGTAAATGAAGTAACTGTTAGCATACTCGTACCTATTATAATTGATTTTCGCGGTATTATGGATTGTTTTAACTTTAAAACATTTAAAGACAGGCTATGCAATTTCAACAGATTCAGCCAAAGACAAAAGTATTTTTATCCTTACCCTTGTTACTTGCCATGTTGCTGCCAACCGTACTATTCGCCCAGGTGAATACCGTGGAGTTTGGAAAGAACCGGGTACAGTACCGTAAGTTTAAATGGCAATATTACCAATCTACCAATTTCAATACTTATTTCTACGAAGATGGTAAAACCATAGCCAATTATGTTGCGCAGGTGGCTGAAAGTGAATTGCCCGCCCTTGAACAGTTTGTTGAATATGGCCTGCAACGCCGCGCAAATATTGTCATATATAATCATTTCGACGAATTACAACAATCTAACATAGGATTGAACCTCGACTGGCAAACCACCGGGGGCATTACCAAGCTGGTAAATAACAAAATGGTGGTTTATTTCGATGGCGACCACGCAAAGCTTCGTAAACAGATCCGCCAGGGAATTGCCCGCATTCTGGTTGACAATATTCTCTTCGGCGACGACCTGGGGGAGTTTGCCACCAACCAGGCCCTGCTCGACCTGCCCAAATGGCTGGTTGACGGCTATGTTGACTACGTAGCCGAAGAATGGAGCCCCGAATACGATAATGACCTGAAGCTGGCCCTGCTTTCGGGCGAATACAAGAATTTCTACCAGCTCGCCTACGAAAAACCGCTGCTGGCCGGCCACGCTTTCTGGCATTACCTGTCGGAAAAATATAAAAAAGAGAACGTCACCTACTTTCTATACCTCTCGCGGGTATACCGCAACCTCAATAGCGCCTCCCAACGAATTTGCAAAAAGAAGTTCAAGGAAGTGCTGAAAGATTTCATGTTCGAAAGAACTGAAATGTATGAAAAGGACCTCCGCGGACGGCGCGATATGCCAAAAGGGGTTGCCACGATTGTCGAAGAAGTAAAACACAACAAAGACTTCCTGCATTTTACCGCCAACCCCGCACCCCGCAGCCAAACCTATGCAGTTGTTGAATTTATAAAAGGCCAGTACCGGGTAGTGCTGTGGACAGACATGACCGAAAGAAAGGTGCTTTTAAAAACAGGGGTACGGTCGAACGAGAACGAGATCAACCCCAACTATCCCTTACTTGCCTGGGATGGCAAAGGAACCCGCCTCGCCTGTATTTACTGGAAAGAAGGAAAAGTGAACCTGTTCGTGTATGACATGATAGCCCGCTTTAAACGGATAAGACAGGAGATCCCGCACTTTGAACAGATAAACAGCATGCAGTTCATGCTGAACTCAAACACCCTGTTACTAAGCGCGGTTCGCAATGGCCAGTCAGACATTTACATTTACGACATTGAAAAGGATTCATACGAGCAGGTTACCAATGACGCCTATGCCGACCTGGACGCCAGCTTTGTAGCCTTCCCCAATAAAACCGGGATCATATTTGCATCGAACCGCCCCGATGCCACTACCAAAGGCGGCGATACAGCGGTTGCTTCGCAACGCTATAACATCTTCCTGGCCGATAATTATAACAAAAGCGAATTCAGGCAAATTACCCAGCTTACCAAAATGAAGTATGGCAATGCCCGTTTTCCCATGCAATACAATACCTACCATTTCACCTTTGTAAGCGATGAAACCGGTATCAGCAACCGTTTTGCCGGCTTCTTCAGCACCGTGCGGGCCGGCCTCGATACGGTAGTACTGGTAGGCGACCAGATATTGCGTAACCCCGATGCCACCGAAATTGATTCAACCCTGAAGGCATGGGGTAAAACAGAGCCGGATTCTGTCTTCACCTTCTCGGTTACGAAGGACTCAGCCTATGCCTTCCCCATCACCAACTACCAAAGCGCACTGCTCGAAACCAAGGTAGCCGGTTACCAGGGAATGGTGAGCGAAGTAAGACAGCAGGGTAATCTGAAATTCCTTTATAAATTAAAAGTAGACGACGCCACACTGCGTAAACGCAACCTGAACCCACGGCCTACAGAATACCGGCGAAAGACCATTATAGCCGAACAGGCAGCCAGCGGGGCAGCCATACAGTTTAACAGGCCCGGCGCACAACAGCAGACCGACAGTGTAAGAAAGATCAATGATATTTTTGAGACCGGATTCGAAAAAGAAAAGAAAGACAGCACACAAACGCAACCGCAACAACAGCCGGTAACAAGCGATGTTTTTGCACCAATAACAACGCCGGCAAAAGAAAGCGATGAAGAAGCAGGCGTGCTGAAGAAAGCCAAACTGTTCGACTACAAACTAAAATTCTCTGTCGATAATTTCTCGGGCGGCTTTAACAACGACATCCTTGTAAGCCGTTATCAACCCTATACAGGCGGATTGCCCGTTGTACTGCAAAGCGGCGGCGCCTTCAATGGAATGCTGAAAGCCTCTATTTTCGACCTGTTCGAGGATATTCGATTTACCGGCGCCATGCGCCTGCCCCTGATAGGCGGCATCGGTACCGGCGCTTCAATTGGCAATACCGGCTCCAGTGTGTTTATCCCGGTGAACCAGTCACTGTTCGATGGAGGCGGTGAATGGTATGCGCGTGCCGACTACCTGAAAAAGAGATTTGATTTCTCACTGATCTATTATCGCCGTACCGACCTCGGTAACGTTCAGGGTATTGGCGGAACCTCCGATCTGTATGAAGGAAAATCATACACCAACCTGTACCAGGCAGTGATTAAATATCCGTTCGACAGGGTACGCAGCCTCAGGTTCTCGGGCGGGATCCGTACCGATAAAGTAGTGGTACGCGGCGCATATTTCGATCCGCTCACATTACAACAGGGCGACATCAACAAACAAACTTTTGCGGTATCGCGTTTGGAATACGTACATGACGACGCTATTCAAAAAGCCACCAACATCTGGAACGGTTTGCGTTACAAGATCTTTATGGACCTGAATTCGCAGATCAGCAAGCCATCTGCCGGGGGGCTTAAACCGGGCCGCTTTACCTATAATTTCGGTTTCGATGGCCGGTATTACTTCCCAATTTACCGCAACTTCATCTGGGCAGGCCGGGCAGCAGGCGACTTCTCATGGGGCAGCCAGAAGATCGTTTATTACCTTGGCGGCGTCGATGGCTGGATGTTCCCCAAATACAACCAGAACCCCCGTCCGCAGGATCCGTCTTACGCCTTCCAGTCACTGGCGGTGAATATGCGCGGCTTTCCCCAAAACGTAGCAAACGGCAATAATGCGGTAGTGATCAACAGCGAATTCAGGTTACCAGTTTTCTCTACCCTGTTCAATAAACCGATCAACAATGCCTTCCTGCGTAACTTCCAGCTGATCCAGTTCATCGATCTGGGCAGCGCATGGAATGGTGACTATAATAAACTGTCAAGACCACAGGTTGTATACAACGACCCGCAAATACCACAGGTACAGGTGCTGATAAAAGCCGGCGGTATCGGACCATTTGTTGGCGGTTATGGTTTTGGCGCCCGCAGTACTTTACTGGGTTATTTCCTTCGTTTCGACGCCGGTTGGGAAATGAACGTTTTCTTCAAAGGAAAACCTTACCTGCATTTTGCAATGGGAGTTGATTTTTAGCCCCCGCCCCTAAAGGGGAGAAAATAATATATTCTTAAAGCCCCCGGCCTGGCCGGGGGCTTTTGATTTTATATAGTTTCAGAGGAGCTTAACTATTCGTGAACTTCTTACTTCCTGCTTCTTCATTCTTACTTCCTGAAAAAACAAGGCGCTATGGGAACACAGCGCCTTTTGTGTGGATAAACCAACCGCTATATTGGAAGGGTATAGCGCCTGGATCTTAATGAATAGCTTTACTCAATCTTTTTATAGCGAGGTATACAAGCGTCATGAACACCGAAAAACAGGCAACCATGCCCCATGCATATTTCCATTGAATAGGATGGCAGATCAGCTCTGTTAAATAGGCAAAAAGATTAAATGGGTTGGTAATAACATCCCAGCTATTGAACCGCGGATAACGGCCGATATAAACGCCCAATGCGTTCAACCACATGATGGGATAAATAAAAAACAACTCGTGTTTGCCCCGTAAAAACGGCTGCACCATTTTTTCCATTTGCCGTACCGATAGTATCCCCAGCAATAACCCGTTCCAGGCAAATGAAATGATCAGCGCCAGATCGAACCAGTTAGGCACATTGCTAAATTTTCCGAGGTGAAACAGATCGGTAAGTATGTAAAATGAATTCGGAATGAACAACAACCATAATATAGAAATAACAGCAAACTTAATTCTGCCGGCCTGCACAGCAGGCCTTTGTTTCAGCCATGATGAGATCACATAGGGGCACCAGGCCAGGAAGAGATTCCAAATTAACCAGGCAAACGTGAATTTACCGGTGTATGCTATTCGCGCCATTACCAGGGCAATGCTAAAACCCATTGAAATAGTAAGGATGCGGTCGATTTCATTATTGAATAAGGTTATGCGATTCAACGCTATTGGCTCTTCGATCTTCTTCGTTTGTGCATATTTCATGTGGAAATATTTAAAATAATTTAGGGATGAACACTACAGCGCCTACTGCCAAAGCAGTTAAAGCCGCCGTCAATACAGCGCCTGCAGCCAGGTCTTTAATAAATTTTATATCTGAATTCCGTTGGTTTGAAACAAAATCCATTACCCGCTCTATACAGGTATTGAACATTTCTGCCACCCATACAAACCCAATGGC
>CBIHPC010000304.1:0-6890 GCA_966211305.1 uncultured Niastella sp. | reverse complement strand
GACACTTTACCGCTTTTATCAACGTTGAACGTCATACGCTCGGTGAACTGAGGCGCCTTCGTTGGCTTTACTTTAATCCGCAACGCATCATCAGCCTCGGCATATTTGTATGCGCCCCACTGCTGAGGAGTTTTGTTGAAGATAACCACCCATTCTTCTTTATTGGGAATGGTGAACAAACCGTATTTACCGGCAGGCAGGGCCTTGCCTTCCACTTTTACATCTTTACTTACTTCAAACGTGGTGGCTTCATTTGCTCCGGTACGCCAAACTTTACCATAAGGCGCAATTTCCTTTCCGATCTCACGGCCTTTTACGGCGGGTTGACTATAATCGATAGTGATCACTGCGCCACTGCTGGTGGTTTCAGTTACTTTCGCAGGCGGACTGGGTCTTTTTGATTTATCGTCCTGCGCCTTTACACCTAATGTGATCAGTGCTATGGCTGACAAAAGCAATACTTTCTTCATACGTTTTCTTTTTAGAAATGAAAAATAAGCCATTATGGATTCTTCTCCAGCAACTTTTTCAGGTTACCCAGCGATTTCTCCATAGGCGGCCCCAATTGCTTATCAAAAACTATGCTACCAAATTTTTCCCAGGGGTACCAGCGTAATTTTATATCGAAATACCACTGCAGTACCAGTTGGCCATCGTCGCCATACCAGGTAAATCCACTGTTAAGCACCCGCGCGTTTATCTGTTGCCAGCCGGTAAGCAGGGTATCGCCCGTTTGCGCGGTTTTGGTAATGGTGAGTTCTCCGCTGGTGATCGAATCCGCTGTAAATTGTTTATTTGTATTGTCGGGGTTGTTGGCCATTTCATTCCATTGTTTCCATTGCCGCAGATCGGCCAGTTGGGCCACCAGGCTGTCTTTAGGGGCAGCAATATTCACCGCCCGCGATACCCTCACGGTTGAAGGAATGATCAGCGAGAAAAGGTAAATGACTATAAACAATATGACCGCACTGATAAGCGCCAGTTTTACGAAACGCATGTTTGTTGTTTGTTGTTTGTGGTTTGTTGTTTGTTGTTTGTGGTTCTTTAATCCGAAACTCGCGAGAAATAGTTTATGGTTTTTGGTTTATAGTTTATGGTTCTTCTGTTCGAGGCTCATAACTATTTGCTGGCTTCTCTTTGGCTTTCGGCTTTCAGCTGTATTCTACTCCCACTTGAAGATCCTGATCAACAAACTATACGCCACCAGGCACCAGACGATAAGAATGGTGATTTCCTTACCCACGCCCAGCAAATGCATTCCTTCGAACGATACTTTACGCATGGCATCGTTCAGGGCCGTCAGGGGCAGATAATTGATGATGGCCTGTAAACTCTCAGGTAACAATCCTTTCGGGAAGAAGGTGCCCGATAAAAAGTATTGCGGGAACATGAACAGGTTGGCATAAATGGGGATCACATGCTGGTTTTTGGCCACACTGCTGATGATAAACCCAAATCCCATAAATACGGCAATGCCAAGGAAACTCAGCACCAGCAGCTCAATGAATGTTACAAAACCGTGAGCCAGGGTAAAATGATAAAAGATAGTGCCGAATAAGATAAGAACAATAGAGGTTGTGAGTTGAAATACCACCCGCGCCAGGCTTTCGCCCAATACGATAAAGGTTTTTTTCACCGGGGTGGCAAACATGCGTTTCAACACCAGCGTTTCGCGCAGGGTGTAAAAAACGAAGGCAACGCCAAAAACGGCAGAACCGATCAGCGAGAAACCCAGCATACCGGGTAAGTAAAAATCGATCATGCGATATCGGCGCCCGGGAATTACTTCTTCAGAAATGTAGGCCACTTTATTTTGAGCGGCCACAGTGGCTTCATTTATAATTCCATTCAATATTTCCCTGAGGGCCGACAGCTCCCGCTGGCTGGCCGAAGTGGTCTTCAAATGAATTTCATATGTGGCCGGGCCGCCTGCTTTCCTGGCTCCATCCCTGACTTCGATCATGGCGGTAATGCGGCCTTTTTTCAGGCGGTCAGTCAATTCTTCCTCACTGCCTTCATTAATATCCAACAGGCGGCTGCTTCTTATGCGGAAATACAGTTCGCTCAGGGTATCTGATTTGGCATCAAAAGCCACATCGATCGATCTTCCGCCGCCGCCGGCCAATGCGCCAAAAACCATGATCAGCACTATGGGGAAGAACAGGCTAAAGAAAATGGCCTGGGGGCTTTTAAAGATCGCCCGCAGGGTGGCTTTGCTGATAGCCCACATGGCCGTCCATTGATTGTATTGACCCGACATATATTGTTTTCCGAAATTTGGCGGCAAAGCTACTTGAAATATTGAACAATGAACGTTGAATGCAGAATGGTGAAATAAAAGCAGGCCATGGCTATAAAAATTTGATTATAACCATACTATAATACATTATCATGAAACAAGTTAACGCTTACTCCACACTCATCTCAAACGGTAATCTCGCCTGGCTAACGCCTACCATCTGTTTCACGCGTTTGATGTGCTGGTAGGTTTTCATGCCATCTTCGCCCAGTTCTTTTTGCATGGCCGATTGGGTGGCATCCTTTTCATAACCGCCAAAGATCATCTCCAGCACATTGTGTGGTTCGGGATACTCCCTTAAACGATAATCGCTTGTTTTGGCCATCCTGGCTGCAGTAGCAATGGCATCTTCCAGTCCGCCCAAACGATCAACGAGACCCAACTGCAGCGCGCGGCTACCGCTCCAAACGCGGCCCTGCCCTATGCTGTCGATATAACCGAGATCCTTCTTACGGCCCTGAGCCACTCTTTCCTTGAAGGTGAGATAAATGGAATCAACGCTGTTTTGCAGATACATCTTTTGCGCGGGCGTTAACGGTTTGGTGGCCGAAAACATATCGGCCTGTGATGCCGTTTTTACGCCGTCGAAGGTAATGCCCAGTTTATTGTTGAAGAATTTTTGCATGTTCGGCAACAGGGTGAACACGCCTATTGAACCGGTAATGGTATTGGTTTGTGCGAAAATGCTGTCGGCATTGCAAGACAAATAATAAGCGCCGGAAGCGGCCACATCGCCAAAACTTACCACAACGGGTTTGTCTTTGCGCGCCAGGGTAAGCTCACGCCAGATGTTCTCGCTGGCCAGCGCACTGCCGCCGCCTGAATTGATGCGGATCACAATCGCCTTGATATTTTTATCGAGGCGGGCTTTGCGAATAAGATCGCGGTAAGTAACGCTGCCGATCCTGTCGCGGTCGCCTTTGCCGTCAACGATATCGCCCTGTGCATATATAACGCCGATCTTGTCCTTACCATCGCGACGGAAGTCTACCGCATTGGCATATTTCTGCAAACCGATAAAATTAAGTTTGTCGAGTTTTACGCCGCCGAGCTTTTTCGCTATTTCCTCCCGCACTTCATCATCGTACTTAAGCCCGTCGACCAATCCATACTTCACGGCATCGGATGCATTCTGAATTAAGTATTCGTTGGCGTATCGATGTAAGGTGGCGGTATCGAGTTTACGCGCTTCGGCGGTTTGCTGTAGAAAGCGGCCATAAAAATCACCGATCATAACCGATAACTGCAGGCGGTTGGCATCGGTCATAGCTGTTTCACGAAAGGGCTCGGTGGCGCTTTTGAATTTGCCGGCATAAAAGATCTGGGGCTCTATATCGAGCTTTTGCAGTAAACCTTTTACAAATGCAAGTTGGATGGTATAACCACGCCAGTCGACCCCGCCTTTGGGATTGCAATAGACCCGGTCGGCGATATTTCCTACAGAATACCCACCCTGGGAAATTACATCGCCATAGGCATAAACAAATTTGCCCGAGCTCTTGAAATCGATGACGGCATTGCGTATTTCCTGGCTGGCGCCCATGGCATTGCCGTTGCTTCCACACTTTATATAAATGCCTTTTACGGCGGTGTCGGTCTTTGCGTAGCGGATCATCCGCACCACATCGTGCAGGGAAGGCAGATCGGCATCATCATTGCCAGATAGTTTAGCTATAGGGTTTTCCACACCAATTTCGGGGTAGGTACGGCCAAGATCAACCACCAGTACGGCTTTTGCACCGGTCTTTTCCTTCTCAGATGAGGTCAGGCTGCTCACAAAACCTATAATAATGAAGAAGATAATCACACATAAAACCACCAATGCCAGAAACGATGCCAGGAATATTTTAAAAAAGCTCTTCATTAACAAATTTATTTTAAACGAAATTCAAAGATATTTGACCCATAGAGGGAGTGCAATATATGAATAAAGTCTTTTTACTGATAGGCGGCAATATGGGCGACCGGTTGCATAACCTGCACCGGGCAATTGGCCTTTTGGCGGCAACCGTTGGCCCCGTAATACAACAATCGGCCGTGTACGAAACCGCCGCATGGGGTAAAACCGATCAACCCGCATTTTTGAACCAGGCGCTGTTACTGGATACTTCATTAAGCGCCCGGGAACTGATAACCGCGGTGTTACTGGTTGAAGAACGCATGGGCCGGCACCGGACCGAAAAGTTCGGGCCGCGGGTGATCGATATCGATATCATGTTTTACAACGATGCCGTGATCGATGAGCCGCATTTGACCATCCCCCACCCGCAAATGCAAAACCGCCGTTTTGCGCTGGTGCCGCTGAATGAATTAGCGCCCACTATGGTTCACCCCGTCTTCAACAAAACCATTGAAGAATTGTTGCTGGAGTGCAAAGATCAGCTGCCTGTAATCAATTATGATGTAACCGGACTGGGATGAGACGGTTTGTTGTTTGTGGTTTGTAGTTTGTGGTTTGTGGTTCTTTATTTCAGGACCCCGAAACTGTTGCAGGCCTCGCCAAAGGCAGTTTATTGTTTATTGTTTTAGTTTATGGTTCTTTAATTCGAAACTCAGGCACATTTGCAGGGCTCACTTATGGCTGCAGCGTTTAGCTGTATTAACCATTCACCATTTGCCATTCACCATTGACCATTCACCATTGACGAATGAAGTATCACTTTATAACTATTGAAGGAAATATCGGAGCGGGAAAAACAACCCTGGCGCATATGCTGGCGAAGCATTATGATGCCCGGTTGATACTCGAAGAATTTGCCGACAACCCCTTTCTGCCCAAATTCTATGAAAACCCGCAACAGTATGCATTTCCGTTGGAATTGTTCTTTATGGCCGAACGCTATAAACAATTGAAAGAACTGATCCATACCAACGACCTGTTTCAAACCACCACCATCACCGATTACCTGTTCACCAAATGTTTGCTGTTCGCTAAAATAAATTTACCCGAAGAAGAATACCGGCTATATCAAAAACTGTTTGAGATCATTCATCAGCAGTTGGTGCAACCCGAACTGCTCATTTACCTGCATGCGCCGGTTGACCGGCTGCAGAAGAATATTAAAAAGCGCAACCGCTCCTACGAGCAGGGCATCCCCGATGAATACCTGCTGAATATTCAGCAAACCTACACGCACTATATAAAACAGCACAACATAAAAACGTTGTTCATAGACGCCTCCAATGCCGATTTCCTGAGCAATCCGAAACATTTACAGGTGGTAATTGATGCGCTTGACCAGGAGTATGAGCAGGGACAGCACTACTTTACGCTGCCGTAAACGCTAAACGCCGAACGCGCAACACTTAACGCAATACAAAGCCACTTAAGTGGTGCATTGGCGTTTGGCGTTAAGCCTTAAGCGTTCAGCAGAAACAGCGAGGCCTGCAAATGATTTTAATACTCGAATTTACGGAGTGATGGCGCCTTGAACCACATTACCAGCACTACCAGCAACGTCATTGCTCCGCCGAACACAACGGAAGGCACCACACCCATTAGTTTGGCGGTAACACCACTTTCAAAATAGCCGATCTCATTAGAGGAATTGATAAACATGCTGTTTACCGAAGACACGCGCCCGCGCATATTATCGGGCGTTTTCAGTTGCAGAATGGTGCCCCGCACCACCACACTGATACCATCCATTACACCGCTCAATAACAGGGCTATAAAAGAAAGAAAATAGATCTGTGATAATCCGAACGTAATAATGCTGACGCCAAAACCCGCTACAACAAACAGCAAGATCAGTCCCTGCTTTTTCTTCAACGGATAAAAGGTAAGCGTTAGTATTACAGCGAAAGAACCGATATCGGCCGCTGCATTCAGCCAGCCAAAACCTATTGGGCCCGCATGTAAAATATCACCGGCAAAGAACGGCAGCAGGGCCACCGCGCCGCCAAACAACACCGCAAACATATCGAGCGTTATGGCGCCCAGTAATTCCTTGGTTGAAAACACGTAACGCAACCCATCTTTCACACTTTCCCAGGTAGCCTGCCCCTTGTTGCTATGCACAATGGGTTTGCGTTCTATCTGAAATACCGAGAAGGCCGCAATGGCTATATAACTCATGATGAAAACAAAAGTGCCGGTATAACCAACATAGGCAACCAGGAATCCGGCAGACGCATGTCCCATTACGGAGGCCGACAACCAGGTGCTGGAACTCCAGGTAACTGCATTGGGCAGCACTGTTTTGGGTACCAGTTGCGCCAGGATGGAACTGGTGGCCGGTCCGGAAAACGCCCTGATGATGCCTGTACAGAAAATAACGACGTAGAGGGCATACTGAACAAAGTTCTTACCCAGTGAAATTTCCGTATTGTGCAGGGTAATGAACATAAGTGCTGCGGAACTCGTAAAATACAGGAGAATGGTGCGGAAGAGCAGCGTGCGTTTGTCGCTTTTGTCGACCACATGACCTGAGTACAGGGCCAGTGAAATGGCCGGAATGGCTTCCGATAACCCGATGAATGCAATAGCCAGCGGATTCCTGGTGATCTCGTACATCTTCCAGCCTACAACGGTGCCAATCATACGCATTCCCATGATAAAAAAGAACCGTTGAATAATGTACAGGCGAAA
>CBIHPC010000303.1:0-6916 GCA_966211305.1 uncultured Niastella sp. | reverse complement strand
GATACCTGCGTCGCGTAACTGGTCAACAATGATACTAAGGATAGTTTTGCCGGCCAGGGGTATAAGTGCCTTTGGTTGCGTATACGTATGCGGTCGCAGTTTTGTGCCTGCTCCAGCTACGGGAATGATTGCTTTCATTTGAAAAATATTTGTTTTTCATCCCGACAAGTCGGGACCGCCTTCAGGGGAAACACCCAGGCTTTGTATCGTCGCTACTTTCTTTTTTCAAGACCCGCTAAGCACTGGTTGTTACTTGAAAAACAAGTGGTTTGTTTTTTTCAAAGCCGTGAAAATAGTAAAAAATATTTTACCAGCGTTTGTTAGTTGGAAAAGGCAATAAGGCAAAAAGGCAACGAGGCAACCAGGAATAAGGAGAACATGCCTTATTTGCTGCTTTGACGGCCTGGCTGATGCTCTTTTTGCCTTTTTACCTCGTTGCCTTTTTGCCTTGTTGCCTCGTTGCCTTGCCTTATCTTTGCGCCATGCAAAAAGACACGCTTGTTTTTGACCTTCTTAATAAAGAACTTGAACGTCAAAGAAATGGAATAGAACTTATTGCTTCCGAAAACTTTACTTCCTTCCAGGTGATGCAGGCCATGGGCTCTGTACCTACCAACAAATATGCGGAAGGTTACCCCGGCAAACGCTATTACGGTGGTTGTGAAGTGGTGGATGAGATTGAAACACTGGCCATCGAGCGCCTGAAAAAAGTATTTAACGCAAGCTGGGCCAACGTACAGCCGCATGCCGGCGCCCAGGCCAACGTTGCGGTATTTTTAGCCTGCCTCAAACCCGGCGACAAGATCCTCGGGCTCGACCTGAGCATGGGTGGTCACCTTACCCACGGCAGCCCCGCTAACTTCAGCGGTAAGAACTACCAGGCATTGCATTACGGGGTGAATAAGGATACCGGTCTGGTTGATTACGACCAGATGGAAGCCATTGCCAAAAAGGAAAAACCTAAAATGATCATTTGCGGCGCTTCTGCCTACAGCCGCGACTGGGATTACAAACGCATTCGCACTATTGCCGATCAAATTGGCGCCCTGGTGATGGCCGATATCGCCCACCCCGCCGGTTTAATTGCCAAAGGCCTGCTGAACGATCCGTTCGATCATTGCCACATTGTTACATCCACTACACATAAAACCCTGCGCGGTCCCCGCGGCGGTATCATCATGATGCGTCATGATTTCGATAACCCGCTGGGCATTAAAGACCCCAAAGGCAACATCCGCTCTATGAGCGCACTGCTCGACCTGGCCGTTTTCCCCGGTATGCAGGGCGGACCGCTGGAGCATGTGATCGCTGCCAAAGCCGTAGCATTTGGTGAGATCCTGACCGATGAGTTCAAAGCCTACGGCCAGCAGATCATCAAAAACGCACAGGCCATGGCGGCTTCTTTTGTAAAACGCGGTTATAACCTTATCAGCAACGGAACCGACAACCACCTGATGCTGATTGACTTGCGCAACAAGAACCTCACCGGCAAAAAAGCGCAGGAAACACTCGATAAAGCACATATCACGCTCAATAAAAACGCGGTTCCTTTCGACGATAAGAGCCCGTTCGTTACCAGCGGTATCAGGGTTGGCGTTCCTGCCATCACCACCAGAGGTATGAATGAAGGCCATATGGAAACCGTGGTAAGCATGATCGATAAAATATTGATGGATACTGATAATGAAGCTACCATCACTGCAGTTAAGCATGATGTGCATGCGTTCATGAAACAGTTTCCGTTATATCCTGAATTAGGCTAGTAGTAAATAGCTAGTGGCTGGTGGGAAAGCCAACTCAAAGCTTTTCCCACCAGCTACCAACCACTTGCCTGGCTCCCTTTCACCTTTCACCATTCACCATTATGATACAACGTCTACAATCTGTTTGGTTACTGCTGGCTGCCGCAGCCGCTTTCTGCAGTTTGAAATTCTCGTTCTACAGCGGCAATATGATTGCGGAAAATCAGCAAAAGACCTTTGCTTCTTTAACCGCACAAAGCAATTTGATGCTGCTGATCTTAACAGCAGGTGTAGGCATTACCTCCATTATTGCCATCTTCCTATATAAAGACAGAAAAATGCAGTTGCGGCTCGTACTCACGGCCCTGTTAGTATCGATCATCAACCTGGTACTGTTCTTTGTGGAAACAAGAAAGTTTGTACCGAACGAAGGCGCATTCGATCTTACCGCGATCTTCGCCATCTTTGTTCCGGTGTTGCTGTTCTTTGCGATCAGGGGTATTCGCAAAGATGAGAAGCTGGTGAAGAGTTTAGACAGGTTGAGATAATACCCCCCGGCCCCCTGAAGGGGGAGCAACACCATCATGATTAAGCGCAGGGCGCGCCTCAAACAATTTGTTCGTTTAGCTATTAGTCATCAACTTCAAAGTTCGCGAACTAAAGCCCCCTTCAGGGGGTACTACTTTCCTAACTCCAATTCATACGCTATAAACTTCTTCCCGTTCTTTAACAGGGTGGTGATCACTTTTACCGTGATGTTGAGTTTGCCATTGCTGTAAACGGTATGCTGGGCTTCTTTAAAATCGTATTTGGCTGTAGAATGGAAATTATTGGCCAGCAGCCAGGCAGCCATTTGCCCGTATTCATCTCTATTATAAGTGCGGTAGGTTATCAGCCTGCTTTGCATATTCCTTACCCGGGCGTCCATCAGCACCAGGGCGCGTACCACCTCTCTCCCATCCACCTCTTTATCGAACCATGAATACTCATACAATGAGCTGACTGAATCTATATCTTTCTTCATCAGCAGATAACCATTCTTCTTCAACGTAGTATCTACCTGCGTGGGGCTCCAGTCGAGCATTTCGATCAGCCGGGGAACAGTAACCGATTGTGAAAAGGCGCTAACGGAGATGATTATCAACAATAAAGAGATTAATATTTTTCTCATTTATACGGCTATAGTTTTTGCAAAGTAAGGGAGCCAAATGCTTTGGTAGTGTTAAAACGCAAGATAAGCAAATGGTGATTTTCGGTTAAACGAAATCGTAGAACTCCCAACGCACTCACTATCACAATTTAATCCGCCAAAATGATTTTGAATTTTAAATTTTATTATTACCTTCGACTTCGTATCCACCCCCTATAGAATCCTTAACAAGGATCAATTTATGTACGAACCATCTATTGGTTTTCTCCCTGACGTAGTAGCACCATATTCCAATATCTGTTAGAATTTCCTACCTGTTGCATTTCCCTGTTTAAAACATTTATTGTTAATCCATATCCTTTTAAATCCCACCGGTTTAAGTTTTTTATCCCGAACAGTTCCACTCCTGTCTAAAGCCCTGGCAGTCTTACGTCGTGTAAGGCGGCTAACCGTAATCCGTATGTTTTTTCAAACAGCGGTAATGACATTGTATTCTATTTCTGAACCTAATAAATGTATGTAATGAAAAAGTTTTACCTCTTAATCATGGCTTTAGTGGGATATGTAACAACACACGCACAACCAGACCCGGATTGTCCGCTTGCTGTTGGTCAATATTTTACAATGCCCGCTTCTCCAACCTTTTGCAAATTATTTCTTGGCAATTTGCCTGCCGGCGATCCTTCAACTATCGGTACTGTAACGCTGGTGGGCGGTAACGGTTTACCTATTCCAGATATTAACGGTAATACCGCAACCCAGCTTCCTGCTTCACAAACCTCAATTTCTATTGAATATGCCTGCCAGGGTATTCTTCGGGTTGAAATTGACTTTTATTCAGGAGGCGTACTTAAAGAGTGTACCCTGGTTCCCATTGCCGGTGGTCCGCTGCCCGTTAAATTATCAGCATTCAACGGCCGCCTGAATACCGAAACAGAAGCTACCCTCGCCTGGACATCCTCAATGGAAGAAAACAGCTACCAGTATGAAGTGCAAAGAAGTGCTGATGGTAAAAACTTCGTAACTGTAGGTAAAGTGAAAGCTGCCAACTTTTCACTGACATCTGTTAAATACGCTTTCAACGATCCGCTTCCCGGCGCCGGCGCTTATTACTACCGTTTGAAAATGGTTGACCTCGATGGCAAATCAGAGCTTTCAAAAGTTGTTTATGTAAACAGCAAAAAAGGTTCTGGCATCGTTACCAAAGTATTCCCCAATCCATTCAAAAGCGAAATTCAGCTGATCGGCGCTACTTCTGCTGACCTGAACACACAGGGCAACGTGAAAGTGTTCAATGTTTCCGGTCAGCAGATCGGTTTCCGTATCGTTGGCGCTAACGCTATAGCTATCGATCCCAACGCAGGCAAAGGTTTGTATTTCATCAATATCAAAACCGCCGCGCAGAACCAGATCTTTAAGGTAATTAAAGACTAACTGTACCGACGTTTTATACAAATGATTTTATGTTACCAATGAGTAGCGTTATTCCATGAAAGAAACCCTCCGGTGCAGCCGGAGGGTTTCTTGTTTTATCAACTTTATCAACCTTGTCAACCCGTTAACTTAAAAACTTCCCCGTATAACTCTCCTTCACTTTCTTCAAACCTTCGGGCACACCGGCATATACAAGCGAACCGCCGCCGTCGCCGGCTTCGGGGCCAAGGTCAATAATGTAATCGGCGCTTTTTATTACATCGGTATTGTGCTCTATCACCAGAATAGAATGTCCCTGCTCGATAAGCGCATTGAACGAGGTGAGCAGCTTTTTAATGTCATGGAAATGCAAACCGGTAGTAGGTTCATCAAAGATGAACAGGATATGCCCCTGGCCCCGGCCCTTGCCGAGGAATGAAGCCAGCTTTACGCGCTGCGCTTCGCCACCCGACAGGGTATCGGATGATTGTCCCAGTTTTACATAACCGAGGCCTACATCGCTCAACGGTTTTATTTTATTGATGATGTCTTTTTCGTCTTTAAAGAATTCCAGCGATTCATCAACACTCATTTCAAGCACTTCATATACATTCTTCTCCCTGTAGGTTACTTCAAGCACTTCTTCCTTGAACTTTTTACCACCGCAAACTTCGCAGGTAAGATGCACATCGGCCAGGAACTGCATTTCAACGATCTGTTCGCCTTCCCCTTTACAGGTATCGCAACGGCCGCCATCAACATTAAATGAAAAATGTTTGGGCTGAAAACCGCGGATCTTGCTCAATGGTTGTTTCGCAAACAGGTCGCGCACTTCATCCCATGCCTTTATATAGGTTACCGGGTTGCTGCGTGAGGATTTTCCGATCGGGTTCTGATCAACCAGCTCTATCTGGGAAATATAATCTATATCGCCGGTGATCGCTTTGTGCATACCCGTTTTTTCAACAGGTTCGCCCTTGATCTTTTTTAGTCCGGGATATAAGATCTGTTTAACCAGTGTTGTCTTGCCGCTACCGCTAACACCGCTTACCACACACAATACATTCAGCGGAAAGGTTACATCAATATTTTTCAGGTTGTTCTGCCGGGCGCCTTCGATGCTTACCGAACGGGTGAACTTTCTCACCGTGCGGGGCACTTCAATTTTCAGATCGCCGCGCAGGTACTTCCCGGTTAAACTTTTATCGTTTTTGATAATGGTATTGTAATCACCCTGCGCCACTACTTCCCCGCCAAGGTGCGATGCCAGCGGCCCCATGTCGATGATGTAATCCGCTTCGCGCATCATCATTTCATCGTGCTCAACCACTACAACGGTATTGCCAAGGTCGCGTAGTTCTTTCAACACCCGTATCAGCCTTTCAGTATCGCGTGAGTGCAAACCAATAGAAGGCTCGTCGAGAATATATAATGAATTGGTGAGGTTGCTGCCCAATGAGCGGGTGAGCTGTATACGCTGGCTTTCGCCGCCGCTTAAAGAGTTGGCAAGGCGGTTAAGGGTCAGATAACCGAGGCCCACATCGAGCAGGGTCTTTAACCGGTGGTTTATTTCTATCAATATACGTTTAGCTACCTGTTGATCGTATTCGCTTAGCTGCAGGCCGGCAAACCACTGGTTCAGGTCTTTCACCGGCATTTCACACAGTTCGCCAATATGCATACCACCCACTTTTACGTACAGGGCCTCTTTACGCAGCCGGTATCCATTGCAATCGGGGCATTGCGTTCTTCCGCGGTAGCGCGATAACAATACGCGATACTGAACCTTGTACAGGTTCTGCTCTACTTCCTTAAAGAAATCATTGATGCCGTTCACAAACTCATTGCCTTCCCACAACACTTTATATTGTGCTTTGGTAAGATCGATAATGGGTTTATGTACCGGGAAATCGAATTTGCGGGCGCCGCGGATAAACTGGTCCTTCCATGCGCCCAGTTTTTCACCCTTCCACGGGGCAACTCCGCCATCATATACACTTAACCGTTTATCGGGCACTACCAGGTCTTCATCGATGCCCAGCACCTGGCTGAACCCTTCGCAGGTTGGGCAGGCGCCAAACGGGTTATTAAAAGAGAAGAGGTTCGGAACGGGTTCTTCGAACTGCATGCCATCGAGTTCGAAGCGGTTACTGAAATGTAATTTGGTGGCGCCATTCACTTCCAACATCAACTCCCCTTCGCCTTCATAAAAAGCGGTGCCGATTGAATCGGCCATGCGGTGCCGGTCGTCCTCATCGAATTCTTTTACCACCAGGCGGTCGACCAACACATATACGTCGCCGGTAAGTTGGGGAACCGAACCGTTTTTTGTATTGGCCGAATCGATGAGCTCTTCAATGCGCAGCACTTCCCCGTTATACAACCGGGAAAAGCCTTTTTGCATGAGGATATTCAGTTCTTCGAGCGGTTTGCGGTTCTTATGTTGCCTGAAGGGGATAAGAATAAGTACTTTATCGCCGTTAGGCCGGTTGGCGATGGCCTGTATTACATCATTTGTATCGTCTTTTTTCACTTCGCGGCCCGAAACGGGGGAAATGGTTTTGCCGGTGCGGGCAAATAACAATCGCAGGTAATCGTAAATTTCCGTCAT
>CBIHPC010000302.1:0-6916 GCA_966211305.1 uncultured Niastella sp. | reverse complement strand
GCGGTATTATACTGGCTGGTTTTGCTCAACTGGTTCAGCAGGCGCGCCTTTAATGCATGCGCCGTACGAACCCAGGCCGCTGTAACCCCTTTGTGAACAAGATCAGGATTATTGGTTGCTGAAGTTGGTATCGTAATGGTTGAGCCGGTTTGCCCTAACATGCTTATACCGTCATCGAGCAATTTGATGCAGGTTTGAAAAACTGACTGTGCATTATCGTATGACGGTGTTAGGGTAGCGGCGGAAAACGCGGTATTGTACGGCGCATCCCCCCACAGGCCGTGAATAAACTGCAGGTTCATGGCCATTAATATTTTGGCTACCCCCTGGTATTGTGTGGCGCCTTTTTCTGCAGCCAGTTTTTCCAGGTCGTATATGTCCGTCATATTATCGTACAAATTGGTCCATGTAGTACTTATATCCACGTCGTCATAGGTATCCAACGGCGATGCGGTATTGGAAGATGCCAGGTATTGCACATAATATGAGGTTACGTTGGTCGATACCCGGTACACATTCAGCGCAGTGTTCAACGTGGCTCGGGTGAGCAACCCGTTTATGGTTGCCTGTGTAGGCTGGTTAGGGCTGGTATTTATATCAAGGTATTTCTTACAACCTGTAGCTGTAACGGCAAATAAAAATATGGCGGTAGTAAATAATAGGTTTCGCATGTTACTCCGATTTAAAAGTTAAGGTTTACACTAAACAAATACGATCTGAGCTGCGGATAGGTAAAGCCTGAAAAACCATCGGCGTTGCTTCCAGCATTGTTGCTGCTGCTTTCGGGATCGTACCCGCTGTAATTGGTAAACAATAAAAGATTATTACCGGTAAAGGAAACCGTAATGCCCTGTATAGGCGTTCCTTTAAAAAATTTTGTGGGAACTGAGTATCCGAGGCTTACGTTTCGCAGCCGCACCCAACTGGCGTCTTCAATAAAATTCTCCGTTACCCCACGATGCACATTGCGGTAAAAACCCTGTCCGTAATCACGGCCGGTGCCGTTCACTTTTCCCATGCCGAGGTAAACAGCCTGTGTATTGGGCGTGCCATCCGGTAAAACTCCATTGAATACAATGGTCTCCGTTCTGTTCTCGGTATATTTCGCAATTCCGAATGCACTCATAAAATTACCCAGTTGATTATAGCGTTCGAGCCCCTGTTGGGTTTCCCATAAAAACGACAGGGAAAGATCTTTCCAGGTAAAAGTATTGGTGATACCGCCTAACCAGTTTGGTTGCGAATTGCCTAATACACGTTGTTTGGTATCGCGCAGCGGAAAACCTGCATTACTTCCTGAAGTTGCGATAACGATCGGCAAACTGTTATCAACGGTAACGCCATCATCGGTTTTTGAACCATAGTATCGTTGATAAGAGGTGCCGTACATATCGCCCACTGCAGAGCCAGGCACATATTTAAAAGTGGCAGTTGAACTTGAATAACCAAAATGGCTGCCGACCACAATTTCAGTAATTCCTTCCCGTATGCTTACTACCTTGTTCCTGTTACGGGTAAAATTCAGGGTCGTGTTCCAGGTGAAATCCTTTGTTTTTAGCGGGGTTGCGGTTATCACCAGTTCAATGCCCTTATTCTCCAGTTCACCGGCATTGAGAATATAACCGGTAAAGCCGGTGGTAGGCGACAGGCTTACGGGAATGATCTGGTCGCGGCTGTTTAATTTATACCAACTGAAATCAATACCAATACGATCGAACAATTTCAATTCAACACCTGCTTCAATGGTAGAGGTACGTTCAGGTTTCAATGAAGGGTCGCCTGCTATATCGCTGCGCGTCCATGTAAGCTGACCGGTTGAAGTAATTACACTCGAACCGTAATACGTGTTGATCTCGTAAGGATCGGTATCCTTTCCCACTTCTGCCACCGATACGCGGGCCTTGCCGAAATTCAACCAGCCCGGCAGCACAATATGATCGGAGAATACATAGGATAAACTGGCAGAAGGATAAAAGAATGAGCGGTTTGCTATGGCCAGCGCGGAGGACCATTCATTTCGGCCTGTTAAACTCAGGAATAAATAATTTTTCCAGCCGAGGGTAAGATCGCCATAGGCGCTTACAATACGATATTTTTCTTCAAACTGATTGGCGCTACGCACTTTCGCATTGTTCAACGTTAAAAGATCGGGAATATCCAGCTCGCTACCGGTAGCGGTTAAACGGCTGGTTTTCCGGTCACGCACTTCATTTCCCACACGCAACACGGCATTCAGTTTTTCAAACCATTCTTTTTTTAAACTGAGCATTACGTTTGAGTTCAGAATGCGGTTGCCGATGCGATACTCATTCACAAAACCGAGGCTATTATCGCCAAAAACCTGTTCTCCCGGCAGTCCTTTGGGGCCGGGGGCGGCATGGCGGCGAAAATCAGAATAATAATCCATTCCGAACTTATAATCGAGGTCGAGCCACTTTAAGGGTGAGTAAGTAAAGGCTACATTTCCAATGATGCGGTTCACATTATCTTTAAAACGGTTGGTAGCGGTACCATATACCGGATTATCATTGCCGTAGGCATTTTGCGTACCATCGGGTTTTATATAATCCATTACATTCCACCGGGGCGACCAATAAGTTAAACTTTCATTATAGCGGTCGGCATTTACGCGGTAACCGCCTGAATTGATAAAATATAATCCGGGGTTGAACCTTAATTTATCACTGAACCTGAACTGTCCGCCCAGCCGGGCAGAGATGTTCTTATAATCTGAATTAGGCAGAACGCCATTTTGTTTAAAGTAGGAAACCGAAGAAGTAAGCAATGCCTTCTCTGTACCACCCGACAAATTAATGCTGGTGCGAAACTGGTTGCCGGATTTAAATCCTTGTTTATAATGATGATAAATACCTGCGGGGTGGGTTGGGTCAATCGCTTTTGCCTCCTCTACAGTAGGCCCCCAGCTTGGCCAGAAACTTTTAGGATCGTATTCAGGTACAAAAGAAGTGGCGCCAACATATCCCTGGGTAAACTTCTTTTGTACTTTGGGAAATTTATTTACTTCATCTATACCATAGGTTGTTGAAAAATTAACCCGCATTTTGCCGGCTTTGGCTTGTTTGGTGGTGATCACCACAACGCCATTTGAACCGGCCTGGCCATACAAAGCGGTTGCTGCTCCGCCTTTAAGGACCGACATGGATTCAATGTCATCGGGATTTATATCGGATGCCCGGTTCGATAAACCACGAATGGCGCCTGCATCACCTGCCGTTATTGTACTGTTGTCGATCAGTATGCCATCTATCACAAACAATGGCTGATTGTCTTTGGTAGGCGAAAGGGATTTTATACCCCGGATAATGATCCTTGTTCCCTGACCCGGGGCACCGCCGCCGCTGTTGATTTGCACACCGGCCACTTTGCCCCGCATGGCATTCACTACATTGGTTTGTTTGGTGTTAGAGAGGTCTTCCCCTTTTATTTCCTGGGTGGAATAACCCAACGACCGCTTTTCCCGTTTGATACCCAGGGCGGTTACCACTACCTCATCGAGTTTATTATTGCCGGCAGTCAGCTCAAAGTTCACGTCGGCCACCGCGTCGTCTTTTACAACTACATCTTTTATCATTGTTTGAAAACCTACCGCTGAAACCTGCAGGCGATAATTGCCCGCTTTTATTCCTGTTATTGCAAACTCACCTCTGCTATCGGCAGCAGTTCCTTTATCAGTGCCTACCAATACGATAGAAGCATTGGGCAACGGCGAACCGGTTTCATCGGTTATCCGGCCGCGTATACCTCCATCGAAAGGCAATTCTTCTGCAATATTCACTTCAGCAACCTGTTCGCTTTTTTTGATCTTCTTAATAACGATGTTGCTGTTAAGCTGATCGTATCTCAAACCGGTATGTTGCAGCAGCTCTTCCAGCACCTGCATTACCGATGCATTGGTCGCATGGTAGTTGATATGATCTACATTTACCACATCCACCGTACGGTAAGTGAAGGCCAGTTGTGTAAGGGATTCAATTTTTTTGAGCGCCTGCTTCAGGGAAGCATTTTTAAGATCGAGAGAGATCATGATCTTGTTCAGATCCTGGCCGCTCCCCGACCGCGCCATCAGAAGACTGCTAAAAGTGAGTAATATAGCCAGGATGGAAATTCTCATGATAAGTGCTTTGTTTTTCAAAAACAAAAGCCCGGGTTGATATGCCCCAGAAATGCATAACGTACTATGCCTGTACGTTTTTACATACAAATTCATAGCTTTGAATTGTTTTTAAGTAATTCTTTGAACAGGATTATTTTAAACATGCCGAACCGCTTCCAGGTCGCAACTGGGGCGGTTCTCTTTTTTTCCAATAATTACGGAGGTGAATATGTTGTTGTATTCATTGCAGTTGTGTTTTGGTATTTTTTAATTTATTCAATCACATACATCTCGTTCACCAGCTTTAACCGGGTGTCGGTCAAATTGCAAAGCACCTGTAATGCCCGGCCGATGCCTATCTCCCGCCGGAATGACGTCGATATGCGTTCGCCGGCCAGTGTTTCATTTTGCATCCTGATGGTTACGTCATATATTCTTTCGAGGTCGGCAACAATATCACTAATGCGTTCATCATCATAAACCAGTTTCCCCTGCTGCCAGGGCGCCGCCTCTGAAGCGGTGATATGCTTTTGTACTACCGGTTTATATGCATCGATAACTTTAATCTGTTGTCCCTGTATAAGCGTGGCCACTTCCTTTTCATCATAGTTCACCTGTACTTTACCGCGGCTTACAGACACTACGACATTTTCCCTGCCCGGATATGCCTTGATATTGAATGCGGTGCCAAGCACCCTGATGGTCACCTTTCCCGAATGAATTAGAAAGGGTTGTTTATCGGTATGCTTTACATCGAAATACGCTTCACCCGTAAGAAAAACCTCTCTTTTATCTGCACCAAATGTTTGCGGATATTCCAGCGTACTGGCGGCATTCAGCCATACCTGGGTGCTATCGGGCAACAACATGTATTTATTCTCCGAACGACCGGTGACATTTGCGGCTAATGACTGTTCTTTATGTTCCTTTTTTTGTTGAACTGTGTTGAACATAAACCAGCCAAAACCTGCTATCAGCACTGCAATGCAGGCCGTTACAACAACTAACCGGGGGCTTCGTTTTTGTGGTCTTACGCCGGCAGCCTGTTGATCATTCCAGGCAGGTTCTGTTAGCACCAGGCGGCCACTTTCATTTACATAGGTAAATGATGATGGATCTGAGAGGCCCGTTTCGTCGTATGCCTTTTTTATCAGTTCCCTTATCAGTTCATTATGGGCAGCTTCGTTGATGTAGGAAAAGAATTCCTCAAATTCCTTTCTCGTACAGCTATTGTTCAGGTATTGCCTGAATAAATATTTGATCCTTTCTTCCATTGAAAAATGGTTGTCCTATTAATGCTAGACGAAGCAACCAAAGCAGGTTCCTATTCGGGAGTAAAATATTTTTAGAAGAACAGCATGAAGAAACGCGCGCTTTTGAGCAGGAATAACCGTATGGATTGCAATGCGGTTGACAACTGGTTCTTGACAGTGTGTTTTGAAATAGCCAGATGATCGGCTATTTCCTGATAGTTGAGACCTTTTTCGCGGTTCAGAAAGTAGATGAGCTTGCGTTGAGGAGGTAACTGATCTACCGCTTTGTGAATGATCTGGTTGTATTCACGCGCCGACACCTTTTCTTCGGTTTCGTTTAAATGTTCGGGTTGGTTTTTCCAGATGGCTTCTTTTAAACGGCTGTCGGCTGCCGCTTTGCGTAAAAAATCGATCACTTTATTTTCTGTAAGCCGGTATAACCAGGCTTCTATATTGTGAATGGAGTGTAGCTGAAACCGGTTCTCCCATAGTTTCAAAAACACTTCCTGAATAATATCCCTTGCATATTGATCAGAACGGGTAAGCTTCAATACAAGGGTATGCAGCCTGTATTCGTGTTTTTTAAAAAGATCGGCAAAGAGGAGTTCCAATGCGTGCTCTTCGCTGTTATCGTTCCTATTTGAAATAAGTTCATTCATTGCCGAATGTGATAATGTGATGATTCGATAATTTGACAATTATTCAATTTATGCCGTCTTTAAATACAAAGCTCACGTGTAAGCACACAATAAAGTTTGTATTCCATTATCACTACTTGTACCAACTTTAGCCGGGAATATCGAATTATCATAACTTGTCCCGACTTTAGCCGGCATTAGCTAATTAATCTTCCGCAGCTTTATATTTTTAAACCAGATACCCCCGCCATGGTCCTGTAAAACGATATGCCCTTTTTTGGCCATACCATATGCTTTTGCATCTTTCCATTTGCCGTTTTCTTTCAATTCATTCCAGGCCGGGGTCCAGAACTCATACTCCACCACTTTCTTTCCGTTCAGCCAGTGTTCAACATGTGCGTCTTTTACCAGAATGGTAGTGTGATTGTATTCGCCGGCTGGTTTTGCTGCGAGCTCAAGGGGCGGATACATGGCATAGCCGGAACCGCTTTTCTGCCATGCTTCCAGTTTTTGTGAGTAGCCTTCATCGTCGATCAGCTGGTATTCGGGACCGGTTTCATAGCTGGCCCCGCCTGTTTCCTCCACGCGATAAATAATGCCGCTATTGGCGCCTTTGTCCACTTTCCAGTCTATCGACAGTTCAAAATTATCGTATTGATCCACCGTAATGAGGTCGGCACGCTCTTTGGCATCTTTCGATTTACAGTATAGCTGTCCGTTTATCACTTCCCAGCTATCGGAGGGTTTGTTATTATAGGTTCGCCACCCGTTGGTGTTTTGACCATTAAATAATAAAACCCAGCCCGCCTGCCGCTCCTGCTCCGTGAGAACGTTGTTTTTTTCCTGTTCGGGGTGCGAAGCCCCTAAAAAAGCGCTGGATAATATGGTTGCAGAAAACAGCATCAATTTTT
>CBIHPC010000301.1:0-6955 GCA_966211305.1 uncultured Niastella sp. | reverse complement strand
ACTTTTATCAAATTTACTGTTAAGTATCAGAACTTTAAAGCACAATGTAAAAGCCGGCCGGGACATTTTCGGGGTAACCGTTGTTGCCGCACCCGAAGCCTGCCTGCACCCGGTCATTTTCTCATTTCTTTTCTCAAAAACGGGTTCTTTAATCTGATTTTAATGTCAGGCCCCGACCATTTTACAAAGAATAAGATAATGCTTTAGCACGAGATCCGAACATATATATATCCGAATGAATACAGTTCGGGCAACTTGCCAGGAATATTTGTCGTATAGTTTTATGCAATTCCGGCGATGGTTGCAATGGTGTGTTCTATACAGCATCCGGTCTTATATCTTAACAGGTAAAACAATATTCAACTTTAATGTGCAAGCCAGCCAATGCACCGGTACATGAATGAACCGGTGGTTGTATCAATTGGTATGAGCAATACAAATGCAGTAGGTATGTCGTGCAAACGGTGTACCTCTATATGGGTTATTTTTAGTTTTAGGGTTTGGTTACCCTGTCCTTACAAGGACAGGGTTTTTTCGATCAATAACAGTTGTTGCCGGCATAACCAAAGTATTGGTTAAAGTCATTGATGAAAATGCGGTTGAGGCAACCAAACTAAACGGTTGATCGTACAACTCCATAGTATTTGATAATGCACCCATTCAGTAAATCAATGCTGAAGTAGAAAACACCCATGCTTACTCCGGTGCAGATATAAACAGCTGTTTCAATTGTTGTACTATGATAAAAAAAATTGCAGGCGTTCTAACAGGCGGTATTATTATGTTATTGTACGGATGTTATAATGATAAGGAGGAACTGTTGTATGGCAACGATACATGTGATGGCAATATCTCGTTTTCCGTGAATGTAAACCCTATCATTCAGGCAAATTGCGCTATTCCTGATTGTCATGCTGCAGGAAGCACCAATGGCCCCGGCGCCCTCACTACATATGAACAAATTAAAAATGTCGCAGTAGAAATAAAATCAGCGGTGGTTTCACGTTTTATGCCGAAGAGGGGATCCCTTACCGAAAGCCAGATAAAAACCATTAGTTGCTGGGTTGACGCCAGCGCTCCCAATAATTAAATAGTATTTTTTTCATGACAAAAAAAAGGATGATCATTGGTGGTATAGCAGTTATTATAATGATGACTGCCATGTATGCCTGGTACCAGTATAACAGGACCGTTCAGGGTCTTGCTGATGTAAAGGCCGATTATTCAGTGGATGCTTCTGCACTGATCAATGAGTTTGTCAGCAACGAAGACCTGGCCCATAAAAAATACCTGAACAAGATATTGTTGGTAAAAGGAACAATCAAAAGCGTTGAACCGGGCAAAAGCGCCGGTACCATTGTATTGGGCGATACCACCGAAATGAACGGCGTGCGTTGTGTATTAGACAGCAGCGCCAATGCTGCTACCGGTTCATTACAAAGGGGGGCAGCAATAACTATCAAGGGCGCCATTACCGGATTTAACAAAGATGAAACCGGTTTGCTGGGTTCAGATGTTCAGCTGAACCGTTGCGTTATTGCCAATTAGACCCAGCCTATGCCAGGGCCCTGGACGCTTGCGTCCGGCGCATGGGCAACACCATTCATAAACCAAATATTGTTACAATGAACCTACAGATCAGGAAAGGCATTATTTCATTCTGCTTCATGTTTATAACCACTTCATTAATTGCCCAGGATAAATTCTTTACAAAGAGCGGTTCCATAAGTTTTGTTTCAAAAGGCATTATTGAAACCATCACAGCCAGCCACCGGAGTGTTACCTGTGTACTTGATTCAAAAACCGGTGCGCTTCAGTTCGCTGTGCTGATGAAAGGGTTTGAATTTAGAAAAGCATTGATGCAGGAGCATTTCAATGAAAACTATATGGAGAGCGACAAATTTCCCAGGGCTGAATTTCGGGGCCAGATTGTAAACAATGGCAACCTCGCCTATACAAAAGACGGTGTGTATAATGCGCATGTGAAAGGTAAACTCACTATGCATGGACAAACAAAGGATGTTGAAGCCGAAGGAAAAATAACTGTTAAGAGCGGTAAACTGGCCGCTGTTTCGCAGTTCGATATTCAGATGTCAGATTTCAATATAAAAATACCGGGGCCTGTAAAAGACAATATGTCGAATACAGTGACCATTACCGTAAACTGTACATTAGAGCCATTAAAAGGTTAGAAGGTAGTAGCGAGTGGCGAGTAGGGAAAGGCAAGGGGAAATAGCAAGTTTCCAATAATAGTCCCTCTGGCCATTTTACCACCAGCCCCTGGCATTTAAATAAAAAACCAACCCAGATATGACTAGAATAACCTACATACTGCTTACTGCTTTTATTGTTGTAGTGGCAGGCAATACCCTTCAGGCCCAGGATCAGGACCTGTTACAGCTGGTAAAAGATTCGGCTAACGATACAAAAAAACAATGGTCAACGGCCGCATTTAAATCAACCCGGGTAATAAACGGGCAATCTATGGAGCTGCTGGGCAAAGGAGTGCTGGATGTGCGTATTCTTCACCGTTTCGGCCTCTTAAGCAACGGCGCCGATAATTTCTTTGGCCTTGATGAGGCCAGCATGCGCATGGGTTTCGATTATGGAATAACCGATAATTTAATGATAGGTGTTGGCCGAAGCACGTTGAATAAAGAGCTGGACGCCTTTTTTAAATGGCGCCCGGTGCGGCAGGCAGATGACGGCTTTCCCGTTTCGCTGGTTTGGATGTCGGGCATTACCGCGCATACAATGAAGTGGGCCGATACAACGCGTAAAAATTATTTTTCTTCGCGGCTGGCGTATTATAATCAGATCATCATTGGCCGCAAGTTCAGTAATGCATTCAGTTTGCAGTTAAGCCCCATAATGGTGCACCGCAACCTGGTTACCAATGCCGATGATGAAAATAATACCTGGGCGTTGGGTATTGGTGCGCGACTGAAGCTTTCAAAACGCACCGCATTCGTAGTAGATTATCATCCCATACTGGCCGGCCGCGAACCGGGAACAAAAGACCCGTTATCGGTTGGGTTCGACATTGAAACCGGCGGTCACGTATTTCAGTTACATTTCAGCAACAGTACCGGAATGAATGAAAAAGCCTTCCTGACCGGCACAACCGACGATTTCTGGAAGGCCGATATCCGGTTCGGATTTAATTTATCGAGGGTGTTTCAGATAAGAAAGAAGAAATAATGTGATAATCTGATAATTCGATAATGTGATAATGGAAATACAGGGAATTAAAAATCCGGAGCAAAGCTCCGGATTTAATTATCGAATTATCCAATTATCGAATTTGCATCTCCACTTCGCCGAAATCAAATTCTCTTTCCATCACATCCTTCGTTTTCAATTTTCCGGTATCTGTTACGCCAGCAATAGTGGTTTCAAATGAAATATTTCCTTTTTTGAGGGTAACAGGATGATTTAATTTGTACAACACCTGCTGATATTCCTGCATGATGCTTTCTGTATCGCCCTCCTGCAATTGTTGGTAACGGTTCTCGAGGCACTGGCAAAGCTCCCTGCCCAATTCTGCAGCGTCAAAATCGCGGCCGGTGATTTGTTTCAGCGAAACAGGGTTGGGCAATGAGGGGTCGAAAACAACCTGGTTCACGTTTATTCCTATCCCAACTACGGCATATAGCCAATCTGAGCCGCGAAAAACATTTTCTATTAAAATGCCTCCTGCCTTTCTGTCACGCCAATACACATCATTCGGCCATTTGATACGGGTTTCATCCCCGGCATATTTTTTATAAAAGTCATAACAGGCGAGGGCTGCTGTTGCAGAAAGCCAGAACTGGCGGGTGGGTAATAAACCGGGTGTAACAACAGTACTGAACATAATGTTAAGATTAGGTGTTGTTAACCAGCTTTTTCCACGCTGGCCTTTACCGGCTGTTTGCTCAAGGGCAAACCAGGTGGCACCATGGGTTGCCAATCCGGCTTGTATTTGCCGCATGGCATAGTTGTTGGTGCTGTCTACTGTTGGTAATATTATGTAAGGATGACCAATGGGTGCCCGTTTACCAGGATGTGCCAAAAGATTATTATTTTTGGGATGTACGAAATTAGGGATTACCCATGAGCGTTTAAGGAGAGAAATGTTGTAATAAGCGGATTTATTCGTATTTTAAATACCAGTAGTCAATCCCTGGTCAGGGAAACGGATCGAGTCTGATAACAGCGCTCCTCACTACCAGAATGAAAAAACACAATTGATCATTAAAACACAGGATTATTGGAACAAGTTTCAAGAGTAGCTACCCGTCGTAAGCGAAAAAGTGTAGCCAGGTTAACAAAAAATTCAAAGATTTTCAAAGCAATCATTCACGCCATAAAGGAGAAAAAGGGAGACAATATTGTTTCGTTGGATCTGCGTAAAATTCCCGAAGCTGTTGCCGACTATTTCATCATTTGCGAAGCCGGCAGTACCACCCAGGTTAAAGCCATTGCTGACTTTGTGATGGCGCATGTTGAAAAAACAGTAGAAGAAACCCCCTACCATAGCGAAGGGCAGCAGTCATCGCACTGGATACTAGTCGATTACGTTAACGTCGTTGTTCATGTTATGCTGCCCGAAACCCGCAAATTTTACAAGCTCGAAGAAATGTGGAACGACGCTGAAGGTGAAGAATATTAAGCCCTGGTCGCAAAAATTAATGTTAAAATGCGGCTTTATGCGAAATAATGATTAACTAACAGCTTTTTAGGCGAACAATTCGATGCCATCGATCATTAATTATATTAAATAGAAAAACCAAGGACAAGCAACAATATATGTCACAGGACGAGTCAAGACAGAACGACCGCAATTTTCCTCGCTTACGTCCCCGCGATGACGGTGGCCAGCGAAAAGGTCCAAAATTCAATATTTACTGGGTTTGGGCAATCATTTTCGCTGTTTTAGTAGGCTTTCAGTTATTTGGTTCCTTTGCTCCGGATGCTAAAACCATTACCGACCTCGAGTTCTACAAAATGTTGGATAATGGCGATGTAGAAAAGCTCAATACAGTTACCAATAAGAATACGGTTCGGGTTTTTATCAAGAAAGACAGATTGCCCAAATACAAGGATCAGCTTTCTAAAAACTGGCCAAGTGTTGGTGATAAAGGTCCACATTTCGAGTTCAAGGTGATCAAGGCTGAGGAGTTTGATAAAAAACTCGATGAGTATTACAAAGCACACCCCGAATTAGAGAAAGTTCCAAACATTCCTATCCAGGAAGGCGAATGGTTCGGCTCTATTATACAATTCCTGTTACCCCTTGTAGTTATCGTACTTATCTGGGTAATGCTGATGCGTAAAATGGGTGGCGGCGCCTCGGGCGGCAGCGGTCCCGGCGGAATATTCAACATTGGTAAATCAAGAGCTACCCTGTTCGATAAAGGCACGAAAGTGAATATTACCTTCGCCGATGTGGCCGGTCTCGATGAAGCCAAGGTAGAGGTAATGGAGATCGTTGACTTTTTAAAGAATCCCAAAAAATATACTTCACTCGGTGGTAAAATACCTAAAGGCGCTTTACTGGTAGGGCCTCCCGGAACCGGTAAAACCCTGCTGGCAAAAGCCATGGCCGGTGAAGCACAGGTACCTTTCTTCAGCATGAGCGGCAGCGATTTCGTAGAGCTGTTTGTTGGGGTAGGCGCCAGCCGTGTTCGCGACCTGTTTAAACAGGCCCGTGAAAAAGCACCCTGTATCATTTTCATCGATGAAATTGATGCCATTGGCCGCGCACGTGGCAAGAACGCGATCATGAGCAACGACGAACGTGAAAGCACCTTGAACCAGTTGCTGGTAGAAATGGATGGTTTTAGCGGCGAAAGCGGAATTATCGTGCTGGCTGCTACCAACCGCCCCGATGTACTGGACAGCGCGTTGTTACGCCCGGGCCGTTTCGATCGCCAGATCTCGATCGACAAACCCGATCTGAAAGGCCGCGAGCACATATTCAAAGTGCACCTGAAGCCGATCAAGATCTCTGAAAAAGTTGATATTCATAAACTGGCCGAACAAACACCGGGTTTTGCCGGCGCCGATATCGCCAACGTTTGTAACGAAGCCGCGCTGATTGCCGCCCGTAAAGGCAAACAATCAGTTGAAATGGACGACTTCCAGGATGCGGTTGACAGGGTGATCGGTGGTTTGGAAAAGAAGAACAAGATCATTTCTCCCGACGAAAAACGCATTATCGCATACCACGAGGCCGGTCACGCCATTTGCGGCTGGTTCCTCGAACATGCTTATCCATTACTGAAAGTAACGATTGTACCAAGAGGTGTTGCCGCTTTGGGTTACGCACAGTACACCCCGAAAGAGCAATACCTGTACAATACCGATCAGCTGATGGATCAGATCTGCATGACGCTCGGCGGCCGCGCCAGTGAAGATATTTTCTTCAATAAAATATCAACCGGCGCACAGAACGACCTGCAGCAGATCACCCGCATAGCCTATTCGATGGTTACAGTATATGGTATGAATGAAAAAGTAGGTAACGTAAGTTTTTACGATCCATCTGCAGAAAATTCATTTACCAAACCATACTCGGAAGAAACTTCCAAGATCATTGACGAAGAGGTACGCAAGCTGATCGATGTAGCATACGTAAATACAAAGAAATTACTTACCGAGAAAAAGGCCCAGGTTGAAAAACTTGCCGAAGCCCTGCTCGAAAAAGAAGTATTGTTCCAGAGTGACGTAGAAGCATTGATCGGCAAACGCCCCTTTACCGACAAGAAAACGCTTGATGTAGATGGTGAAGGTCATACCGAAGGCGCCATCAGCGAAGGTGTTCCTCCATATGACAGTAATGTAACTAATCATCCGGCTACATAATTGCTATTATGAATGTTTCTCCGGCTAAAGAAAATATTTTAAAAAAGATAAGAAAGGCGTTGACGAACTCAACGCCTCTCCCTTTTCCGCAAAGTGAGGGCAGCAG
>CBIHPC010000300.1:0-7013 GCA_966211305.1 uncultured Niastella sp. | reverse complement strand
TCTGAAGGCTTAACGCCACCAGGAATGGAGGAGGGGGATCATTAGGAGGCTTTTTCATTTGCAACCACCGCCCCAATAGCCTAACTGGGTAAAAGGGCGGGGAAGCTTTCATGTATACGAAACCTTGACTACTTTTGCCCGCATTCATTAAGCCCTGATCCTGTTGAAACAACCCCACCTTTTTAAAATTCTGCCTTTAAACCGGGGCTGATCCTGGAAACCTGCGCCTGCTATTATTGTAACAGGGCGAATCTTGCCAGTAATTAAAGTGATCGAATTTCAAACCCGGCAACTGGAAACCGGTAACCGGCAACTGTTTTCAAATTATGCGTACTTCTGTGAAACGTTTCCCGCTATTGGGGTTATTGCCTGTTTTGTGTTGCTTTGCTGCGTTTACCTCTATGGCGCAGACAGCCGATTTTTCCATCAACAAAAAAGAAGGCTGTATACCGCTCGGCGGGGTAAACTTTACCGACCTGTCAACCGGCGGTACGGTTATCCGGCGCGACTGGGACCTCGGCAATGGCACCATCATCAACAATGGCGCGGCCATCGTTGGCACCAACTATTTAACAGCCGGTACGTTTCCCGTTACGCTCACCGTTACTTTTTCAAATGGCGATGTAAGAATGAAACAGGATGTGGTGACCGTACATCCAAAACCGGTAGCGGCATTCACAGGTGACGCCCTCGCCGGCTGTGCGCCGCACACCGTTAATTTTACCAACCAGGCCACCACTGCCACCGGTACCATCACCAATTACCTGTGGGATTTTGGCGCCGGCGGCAGCACTGATCCCAATCCCGCTTTCACCTATAATAACAACGGCCATTACAATGTATCGCTGATCGTAACCAATAACTGGGGCTGTAACAGCGATGCTGCAATAAGATCACAATACATTGAGGTATATTCGAAAGTAAACGCTTCCTTCACCGTGCCGGTCAATTCCAGCTGCGAAACGCCCTTCACGGCTGGCTTTAACAATACCAGTACCGGCGGCGGGGTAATTACTTATTTGTGGGATTTTGGCGATGGCCAAACCTCCACCGATGCCAACCCTACCCATGAATATACCAACACCGGCGCGTATACGGTTACGCTCACCGCCATGAATGGTGCCAACTGTACCAGCACTTTCACCCGTAACAATGTGGTGCTCGCAGGCAAACCAACAGTGGGTATCACCGCACCGGATACCGTATGTGCCGGCGCGGCCACCGTGCTGAATGGAAATATTGCGCCTGCAGTATTTGCCGGTACGGTAAAATGGCTTTTTCCCGATAACAATCAAACGCAGTTTGGACAGAACGTATCCCATACATTCACCACACCCGGCGATTGGGATGTGGTAATGGTGGGTTTTAACGCGGCAGGGTGTAACGATACGGCGCACCACCGTATTCATGTGCGGCCCCGGTTAACGGCTGATTTTTCTGTTGATAAAACAGCAGGCTGCAGTGTTCCTTTTACCGTTCAGTTTACGAATGCTAGCAGCGCCGCCATTCATTTGCGGTACGACTGGAATTTTGGCGATGGCATCCACGATGCCGCAGTTAGCCCTTCGCATACCTATACCGGTTTTGGGAATTTTACCGTAACGCTTACGATCACCGATACCATTACCGGTTGCACCACTTTTCTGCAAAAACCGAATGCGGTGCGTATACAGCAGCCGCAGGTTGATTTTACCTGCACGCCGCGCGAAGGTTGTAAACCGCTGCCGGTACGGGCCACGGCACGGGTAACCAATTTAATTGATCCCATAGTAAGTTATGAATGGGATTTTGGCGATGGATATACCGCTACCACTACGGTTGACAATGCCTCACATACCTACACGGCAGCCAATTCGTATAATATTACCCTGCGCATCATCACCGCACAGGGCTGCACGGTTACTTCAATAGCCAAAACTGTTACGGTAGCCGACCTTTGCGACGATGATGGTTCAGGTGGCGGGGGAGGAGGTGGGGGCGGCGGTTTTACCATCGGAAAAACCTGTAGCGATAAATATACCATCACGTTCACCGATACGGTGAGCAACACGGTTCCGCTTAGCTGGGACTTTGGCGACGGCTCGCCGCTGCATACCACGCCGCCCCTCGATCCGGTTACGCATACCTTTCCCACTACGGCTACCAGGTACGTGGTGGAAGTCACCCGCCGCGACACGGTCACCAATGCCGTAACCACCGGCCGCGTTAGGGTGATCATCATTGATGAACATGCGAATTTCACTCCCGATGTTACCGATATCTGCAACAACAAAACAGTGAACTTTCGCACCATTGGTATCGATTCATCGCTTATCAACAGGTACACCTGGGACTTTGGCGACGGCGCACCCCGTTATACCATCAACAACAGGAATTATTACCTGAACAATGGTTTGTACCTCAATGGCAATACTACGCACCAGTATACCGATACCGGCGTGTTTTATGTAAAGCTGATCATCGAAGACAGGCTGGGTTGCCTCGATTCATTTCAATATGCGGTGCCTATAACGGTAAAAGGCCCGGCCGCCGGTTTTATGGGATCACCGCTTACCACCTGCGACCCCGCCCTGATCGTTCATTTCACCGATACCAGCAAACAGAACGGCAATACGCCCATTGTGGAATGGAGCTGGAATTTTGGCGATGGCAGCCCGGTGTATACCACTACTATGGATACGGCCCTTTCGCATACCTATACCAACAACAGTTATGTGCGTTTCTACACCGTGTCGCTGGCAATAAAAGACGCCATCGGCTGTACCGCACAGGCCACCTATACCCGTTATGTAAAAGCCTATCGCCCCAAAGCGGCTTTTTACAGTAACGATACCTTGAAGTGCGGCAGCACCAGCGTGTTTGTTTACAACAACTCCGCTGCCTACAATGCCACCTACCTGTGGAATTTTGGTGATGGCACTATGGCCACCACTTATAACGGCGCACGCACGTATACATCAACCGGGATGTACGATATAAAGCTGGTGGTGAAGGATGAAAACGGTTGTATGGACAGTGTTACCAGATCTGCTTACATCAAACTGGTAAAACCCAGGGCCGATTACAGCGTAAGGGACACCAGCCATTGCGCACCGGTAGGGGTGTTGTTTGCAGACAGCTCATTGTATGCCAAAACCTATGTGTGGGATTTTGGCGATGGCGGAACAGGCGCTACCGAAAAAGATCCTTCGCGCCATATTTACCCGTTACCCGGTTATTACCCGGTAACGCTGCGTATTACCGGGGTAAGCGGTTGTGTGGATTCCATAACCAAAATAATTCACATCAAAGGGCCGATAGGGACGCTGAATACAGGCAACGCCACAGGCTGCGCGCCGTACACCCTGCCGTTAAGGATCACCGGCAGTAATATCAGCACCTATGCCTGGGATTTTGGCGATGGCACCCCGGTGCAGGCTTCGCCGGCAGATTCTGTAGTGAACCACCTGTACCCGCTGGCCGGTAAATTTTTGCCCAATATTGTATTAACGAGCCCCGAAGGTTGTGCGTTCACCTTACAGGCAGCGGATACCATTATTGTAGATTCGGCCTATGCAGCTTTCCATATCGACCGGCCTGTACGTTGTTATAATGATCTAGGGGTACAATTCACCAACCAGTCGGCCACGGCATTCGGGCCGGCAACATATGAATGGCAATTCGGCGACGGGCAGGGAGCTGCACAGGTAAATCCTTTGCATACTTACAACACCCCGGGTAAATACGATGTTGCGCTTATTGTAAATAGTTATTATGGCTGTGCCGACACGCTTCGTACCAATACGGTAAAGATCTTTACCAAACCGGTTATTCAGATCAATGGCGAGGTTGAGAAATGTGCGCAGCAGACTATCCATTTCCTTTCAACCGAACATTCAGAAGACCCGGTCGTTCAATATACCTGGAAGTTGGATGGAAATACCATCAGCAGCGCGGGTACTGCTTCGCATTATTTTGCCAGTGCCGGTTTGTATACCCTCGATCTTACTGTGCGAACGACAAACGGCTGCGAAGTAAACGCCGATACGGCCATCGTTATCCATGCCTTGCCCGTGCCCGGCGCCTCACCGAAAGACACAACGGTATGTACCGGCAGTAGGGTGCCGTTGCAGGCGCATGATGGCGTGTTATACAACTGGCAGCCGGCAAACGATTTACAGGGAGCCGCCACTGCTACGCCTGTAGCTACAGCCGTGCTAACAAATAAATACTATGTAACCGTAACCAATGGTTTTGGCTGTGTACAAAAAGACAGTGTACGCATTGTGGCCGATGAAAAAGTGCAGTTGCGGCAAAGCAATGATGTGCTCATTTGCCGCGGTGATGAAACGCGGTTGACTGCCGGCGGCAATACCAATCGTTGGGAATGGACGCCGGTAACCGGGTTGAACAATCCGCACAGCGCATCAACAAAAGCCTCACCCGATACAACTACCCGGTACCAGGTGGTGGGGTATAGCCTTAATACCTGCCCCAACGATACCGGTTTTGTATTGGTATCCGTGGCCGACCTGCCGGTGGTTGACCTTGGCCCCGACCGTACAACAGAGGCCGGACAGGTGATTACGTTATCACCCACTGTAAGCACCGATGTGGTAAAGTATAACTGGTGGCCTGCCGGCGGGCTTAACTGCACTGATTGTAAAACACCGGTGTTTGTGGCAGATAATGATATCGTTTATCATCTCCGCGTTATCACGCAATATGGTTGTGCATCGGAAGATGATGTGCGTATTACGGTGGCCTGTGGCAAAGGGGCGGTATATGTGCCCAATGCGTTTACGCCGAATAGTGATGGAAAGAACGATGTGTTCACCATAAAAGGGTACGGCATTCAGCGCGTAAAAAGTTTCCGCATCTTCAACCGCTGGGGACAGGTGGTATTCAAACGCGAAAACTTTTCACCCAACGACCGCAGTTTCGGCTGGGATGGCAACATCAATGGCCGCATGGCAGCGCCCGGTGCATATGTATATATTGCCGAAGTAACCTGTAATGAAGGCAAAGCGGTAGTTGTAAAAGGTACGGTAATGCTGGTGCGGTGATATTTTAACATATTGCGCGTGATCAGTTCGGGTTTTTGAACAGTATAATCGGTATATTCGCAATATGTCGATCGCAGCTATACATAATACAATAATGAGCTTCAGCCAATCCCCGGCTGGCAGCGAGTTCTGCGCGACATTCAATTTTGCCACATTCAGTAAAAAACTGAATTTCTATCCCAATCAAAAAGACTTTTTCAATTAATCCCCGGTCTCTTATTTATACCACATCAGATCGGGGTTATTCCATCAGGGTTTTATAATTCATTCTTTTACGGGACCTGTTTTAGCATATAAACACAGGCAGTTCCGGTATTGCTATACGTTGCGCTCTATAAGAGCATAGCAGCGTGTAAATACTTTGGATTTGATTTGGGCAATATTTTGCTCCCGGTAATGCCATGCCTGTAGGTAATGCTATTGCATCAAAACTCATTACAATGAAAAACATGGAAACAGTGTTTGTCAAAAGCAAATATTTACAATTGAACGAGTTGGGCTGTAAGTTCAATTTATCTTTTTCAAGCCAGCTGGTATTGGGCGATAAAGTGATCGCCCTCGATGGAATAAAAAGAAAGCTGTTGGTATGGGAAGTAAACAGCTCATTGGATGCGGCCTATGTGATCGATCTGAACCAGGTTAGTTCTATAACCTTACGGCAAATTTACCGCAGCATAGGCCAGGGCGAATTAAAACATAAAGAAATAGGCGAGTTCCTGGTAAGAACGGATATGCAGTTCAATTACAGGAATACGGATGTTACCCATGTTGTTACTTTTTACGACAACGGGAAACACCCGTTGAGCGACCGGCAAAAGCTGGAGCGGAATGCGAAAATATGGCAGATGGTGCTTTCAAAAATGCTGGAACCGAAAATGGAGAAGCTGATAACGAAATAAAGCTTGTCGAACTTTTAAAATAAATAGTATGCAAACAGCAAATAATAATATAGTGCTTAGAAAAGATGATTACCAGTTACTGGTTTCATTACTGAATGGCGCCGGCAAAAAATTGACATTTGACCGCCGGAATGCGCAGGACCTGTTGGCCGAATTGAAGAAAGCCACGCTGGTGAATAAAGACAATTTTCCTGATGATGTGGTCAGGATCAATTCTATTGTACGGGTACAGGCGGAAGGAAGGAATGATGTAATGGAGTTTATGCTGGTAATGCCCGATAAAGCCGATATAAAAGAAAGGAAAATTTCAGTAATGGCCCCTGTGGGAATTGCGTTGATCGGCTTTAAAAAAGGGCAGCAGGTAAAGTGGAAGGTGCCGGCGGGTAAAAAAACCTTTACTATTCTCGATGTGGTGAATGATGAGTAAAATATAATACCCCCGGCGAATGCGATGTGGTATCGCACCTGCCGGGGGTATCTGCAATTATAATAAATGCTTAATCTACTTTTGCCGACGACGTTTGCAGCAACTTGAACAGCTCGTCGAGTTTGGGCGATAAAATGATATCCGTTCTTCTGTTCTGCGCCCTTCCTTCTGCTGTGCTATTGGTTTGAACCGGTTCAAACTGGCTATGTCCTGAGGCGATTACCCTTTCAGGGGCCACATTATAATCGATCGTAAGAATTCTTACAATGGAGGCAGCCCGGGCCAGACTCAGGTCCCAGTTGTCCTGGTATTTACCGCGGATGGGAATGGAGTCGGTATGGCCTTCGATGTCTACCGTTATTTCAGGGTTCACGTTCAGCACTTCGGCAAGTTTAGCCAATGCTTCTTTGCCCTTTGGGTTCACTACGGCACTGCCTGAAGGGAATAATAAATTTTCCTGCAGGCTCACATATACTTTGCCATTTTTTGTAGATACGGTAAGTTCATTCGATTTAAAACCCGTAAGAGCGTCAGCCATCTTTTTCCTGATCTCTTCGATGGCCTTTTTCTGCTGGTCCATCAATGCCTGTAACTGCTCCAGTTTTTTCCGCTGGTTAAGCAGTTCCTGTCCGCTCTTCGTCA
>CBIHPC010000299.1:0-7050 GCA_966211305.1 uncultured Niastella sp. | reverse complement strand
AGCATTCATTGACCCTCACTTCATGTAACATTTTAACCTTATTCTCAGGATATGCGTTGGAGTGCAGGGATAATTGTATGCTTTTTATTGTTGCTTGGTACCTGTGTACAGGCACAGCGAACCCGTTATGGGGCCATCAAAGGTACGGTTCTCGATTCATTAAGCCGACGTACGCTCGAATCTGCCTCTGTTGCCGTTTTCCTGGCTTCAGATTCTTCCCTTGTCAATTACGCTATAACTACCCGTAAAGGTGAATTTACTATTGCCGGGGTGCCGCTCAATACCCCTTGCAGGCTGGTTATCACGAACAGAGGTTATGAGGAACTCACCAGGTCGGTTATACTTCCGGTTGATGTGAAAGAATTACGGCTCGACACCATCCTGCTTGTAAAATCATTCAATGAGCTGAAAGCGGTGACGGTCACGGCGCTTCGTCCACCCGTCACTGTAAAACCCGATACGCTTGAATTCAACGTGTCTTCTTTCAAAACCATGCCCAATGCCATGATGGAAGACCTGTTGAAGCAATTGCCCGGAGTTGATGTTGATAAGGATGGCAACGTTACCATCAATGGTAAAAAGGTTTCGAAGATCACGGTCGACGGGCGGGAGTTTTTTGGCGGCGACCCGAAGATCGCCCTTAAAAACCTGCCCAAAGACATTATTGATAAACTACAGGTGGTTGATAACAAAACCCGTGAAGCCCGGTTCAATAAAACAACCGATGGGAATGAAGACCTGGCCATCAACCTTACCCTGCGCAAGGAGGCGCAAAAGGGATGGTTTGGCAGAATAAGCGCCGGTTATGGTACCAACGAACGATATGAAGGCGCCGCAATGGTTAACTTTTTTAACGGCGCAAAACAGTTCAGTATTCTGGGAAATGCCAGCAATACCAACCGCGGCAGTGTTGCAGGCGGTGATTTTAATATCGCTACCAGCCGAAGCACGCTCGATGGGGGCGGGGGCGGTTTAACCCGTGCCGCCTCGGGCGGTTTGAACTTCAGCGATAATATAGGCCGGCAGATAAAAATGAATGGCAGCTATTTTTATAACAACAGCCATACTGATAATGTCTCAAAGATCCAACGGCAGAACATTTTGCCCGATACCTCATTTTGGTATTATTCAGATAACAACAGCATTAACGATTACAGCAACCACCGTTTAACGCTCAACGCCAGTTATACCATCGACACGCTTACCGAAATGCACATCAACTCAAACCTCGGTACCACCCAAAGCGATGTGGTCAATACCAAAAAGGCCAGATCAACCACGCTCGACGACAGGTTGATCAACACCAGTGAAAACACTTATTCCACTGATGGTACCGGTAAGAATATCAGTACGGAATTCTTTTTTAGCCGCAGGTTCAGAAAACAGGGCCGGGGATTTACAATCGGGCTGAACTATAATTATTCAGATCAGTCCTCGGTGAACGATAACGTGGGACAAAACGAGTTTTATAAAAATGGCGCACCAGATAGTCTTGACGTGGTAAATCAGCGCAGTGATGCAACAAGCAATGGAAAGGTGGTGTCGTTTACCGCCTCTTATTCAGAACCGATTACCAGCTACCTGAACGCGATATTCAGGTATAATTATACCCGTAACCTGAATTATTCAGATAAGATCACCAACCGGTATAATGCCGTAACCGGCAAGTACGACCTGGAAGACACGGCGTTTACCAATGCATTTCGCAACATCAATGAAACGCATACCCCCGATGTAAGCCTTTCGTTCAATAAGAATAAATACCGTGCTGCCCTCGGTTCGGGCGTACAGTTCTTAAAACAGGACAATCTTACCATTACCAACGGCAATCTGTTGCATCAGTATTATATCAATGTAACGCCTTCGGCCAACCTGGGTTATAGTTTTAGTAAAACCGGTAGCGTATCGGTATTTTATAATGGCCGGAACCAGCAGCCATCTATTCAGCAACTACAACCGGTGCCTGATAACAGTAATCCTTTGTATGTGAATTTAGGTAATCCCGATCTGCGGCCTTCGTTCTTTCATAACGTGAATATACAGGTACGCGAATCAAAAGGGAACAGCTACTGGTTTACCGGCCTTACTTACAATACAACGAGGAACCAGATCATTTATCAAAGCTGGTTCGATGATGTGGGCAAACAGTATAGCCAGCCCGTAAACGTCAATGGCAATTTCGGCATGTCGGGCAACCTGCAATACAGCCATACCTGGAAAAAGAGGGATGTGGTGTTGCGCATGAACCTCGGTTCAAACGGTTACTTTAACCGTAATCATACTTTTACCAACAAGGTAAGCGTAACATCCAATGCATACAGCCTCTCCCAGTCGATAGGGTTGAATTTTACATATAAGCAGGTGCTGAGCATTATGCCTTCTTTCAATGTTAGGTTTAACAAAACACGTTATTCACAATCGCTTCAGGATGCGGCTTTCAATACCAAAACATTTTCGGTAAGCGCATTCTGGAACCAGCCCAAATGGCTGATACTGGAAAATAATCTGCAATACAGTTATAACAGCCAGATAGCGCCCGGTTTCAATAAGAGCGTTACCATGTGGAGCGCAGCTGTCAATTGCCTTTTGTTCAAAAAGCAGCAGGGAATTTTACGGTTGGCGGTATACGATATCCTGCGGCAGAATGTGGGCGTTTCGCGCAGCATTACCCAAACCTATATTGAAGACCGGCAAACTCAGGTGCTGCAACAGTATTTTTTGCTGAGCTTTATTTACAACCTGAGGAAGTTCAATGGAGGGAAATGAAATCAGCGGGTAGGGTATGTTGCCCTTGCAGGCGGCTCATCTTTAAAATTTTTCCACAACCCCAAGTCCAAATAATGCGAAATCATATTTTACGGGATCACCGGCATCCAGTTTGCGCAGGCATGCCGTTAGTTCCAGGGCTGCCTGCCAGTCGATCTGTTTACGGGGAAGCAGGTTGAACCGTTTGGCCACACGCGCCACATGTACATCGATAGGGCAAATGAGCTGTGCAGGGGAAATGGTTTTCCAAATGCCAAAATCAACGCCGCCGGTGTCGCGGCGCACCATCCAGCGCAGATACATGTTCAGCCGTTTACAGGTTGAATTTCTTTCAGGTGTTGCAATATGTTTTTTGGTGCGGGCCGGCACATCTTCTAGCGAAAAAAAGTAGTGATGAAAGCGGGCCAGTCCGTTTTCGATGGTGGCATCGGATGCATTCATGCCCAGCGTAAAGGCTGTTTCGAGGCTCTTATGTTTTGTGTAATGGAATTTAAAGAACCCGATGAAATACAACAGGTCGGTTGGGTTGAAAGTGCGGTGTTTGAACGACAGCAGTTTTCTCAGGTCGTTATCATTGTGTTGCAGAACGAACTGATGCGGCGCCATGTCCATGGCCTGCATCAGTTCGTGCGATTTTTTTATAATGGTAGTACGGTTGCCCCAGGCAAACACCGCGGCAAAAAAGCCGGCTATTTCAATGTCCTGCAACCGGGTAAATAAATGCGGTATGGAAACAGGGTCATCTTTAATGAACGAAGGTTGATTATACTCCGCCGTTTTGCGGTTCAGAAAATCTTTTAAAGATGGTTGTTTCATTACGTATATTTTAGGAGTGCCACACTTAGTACGAGTAGCCACGGTATGTGTGGCACACCTGTTTATCCTATTGCTGCTTTGAGATCGTCAGTTAGGTCTTCAGCGTCTTCAATGCCCACGCTTAGCCTGATGAGTGAATCGCTAAGGCCGTTCTTAATTCGTTCTTCGCGGGGAATGGAAGCATGCGTCATAGTGGCCGGGTGGTTGATCAGCGATTCCACGCCGCCGAGGCTCTCGGCAAGGGCAAATAATTTGGTTGATGATAATAACTGCATGGCGGTTTCAACACTATCGTCTTTGAGGGTAAAGCTGATCATGCCGCCGAAACCCCGCATTTGTTTTTTGGCAATGGTATAACCGGGATGGTCGTTGAACCCGCACCAGTAAACATGTCCTACTTTAGGATGCTGACGCAGGAAATAAGCGATCTTTTCCCCGTTCTCGCAATGGCGTTCCATACGAACGTGCAGGGTTTTGATACCGCGCAATACCAGGAAACAATCCATAGGACCGGGAACGGCGCCGCAGCTTTTTTGTATAAAGTACAACTGGTCGCGCAGGGCCTGGTCGTTCATTACAAGTGCTCCCTGAATAACATCGCTATGACCGCCAAGGTATTTGGTGGCCGAGTGCATAACGATATCTGCACCGAGGTCGAGCGGGTTTTGCAAATAAGGCGAAGCGAAAGTATTATCAACGCAAAGCAACAGGTTATGGGCTTTGGCAATGGCCGCAACAGCCGCAATATCAACGATATTGATCAACGGGTTGGTGGGTGTTTCAGTCCAGATAAGTTTTGTGTTGCTGTTGATGTAAGGTTTTATGTTCTCGGCCTGCATCATGTTCACATAATGAAAGCGAATACCGAATTTTTCGAAAATTTTGGTGAATAAGCGATAGGTTCCGCCATACATATCATTGGCTGCAATTACCTCATCGCCGGGTTGTAACAATTTAATTACAGCATCGGTAGCGGCCACACCACTGCTGAATGCCAGTCCGTATTTCCCATTCTCTATAACGGCCAGTGCTTCTTCCAAAGCAAAACGGGTTGGGTTTTGCGATCGGGCATATTCAAACCCTTTATTCTTTCCCGGTGCTTCCTGTACAAACGTCGATGTTTGGTATATAGGCGTCATAATTGCCCCGGTTGAGGGATCGGGCTCTGCACCGGCATGTATACATTTTGTTCCTGGTTTCATCTGTAGTTTTTGTATATGATTAATGTATGGCCTTCGACCGGGTACAAAGATGCGGATTATTGATAAAACTAGCTCATTCCAGCATTGGGAATACAATTCATACGGAAACATGATCCGGATTTCCAGTTTAACAAAGGCTTAACCCGGGGGTTGAAATTATCTGAAACATTCTGCAAACCCTTGCTGGTACTATGTTTCACGCAATGTATAAACAGGCTTGCCATTTCAAAATGTGCGAAAACGTTCGTACATCTTGTCATGAACCCCCCGCCGGTACTAATTGTCTTGACCTGAACCTTTGTTCACTATACTTTTGGTTCATCAATTCACGTATTTAAAAAGTCAGCCATGAAAAAAGTGATAGCCATTATGTTCGCAGCTCTGGTTACAGCAGGAGCTTATGCATTTGATCCATTTGATCCAAACGAAAAGGTGTTAAAGGCCTTCAATGAAACATTCAGCAGTGCCGAGGATGTACGCTGGGAAGAATTCCCCAATTACTTTGCGGTTAGTTTTGTAAGCGGTGGAATACGTTCAAAAGTCAACTATGATAAGGAAGGGAATATGATGAGTTCTCTTCGTTATTATGCTCCGCAATTACTTCCGTTGTATATTTTAAACAAGATTACCCGCGAGAATTCAAAGAAAAAACTGTTTGGTGTTACTGAGGTCACCTATAACGGGATGATCGCTTATTACATCAAGATGGAAGATAAAACACACTGGTATACCATAAAAGTAGATGTTGACGGCAATAGCCAGCAGGTTGAAAAGTATAAAAAAGTGTAGAGGTCTATGATGGTTTTAACGCACCCCGGATGTTTGGCTTATAATAAATAGCTAGCGCCGGGGTGTATTTTTATAGATTTTAGCTCAGTAACTGACCGGCTACCAGGTAGCGCCAGTCATAATTATCAGCCGCATGGGCCTCCTGCGGCTGAATTTTTTTATGCAGGGCCTGCGCTTTCAGCATACCGTGTTTTACCAGCGTTCGTTTTGCTTCATGTATATACTCCTGTAACCGTTGGTTGTTCATCCATTGTTGTTGCGGCGGTTCAAATCCTATTTTATCGGTGCGCCAGACCAGGCCGGCCGGAAGTTTATCCTCCATTCCTTTTCGCTGCAGCCATTTTGTATAGCCGTCTTTGATCTTGTAACAGGCGGGGGTGGAAAATAACAGCTTTACCAGTTCGTGGTTCAAAAAAGGCAGGCGCACCTCGGTTCCGTGCGCCATGGAATTACGGTCGGCGTACCGCAACAGTTCTTCCAACCCGTTCACGAATGTATTGTAGTAAAGAATATTGTTCAGTTCATCGAAGTGAGCAATGTCGTAATACGATTCGCCATATTCCTTTACAAAGGAGGTAGTAAGATCGTGCACCCGCAATTGCTGATTGGCCCGTTGGCGCCGCAGGAACCAGCTGGCATAGGATGGAAAGGCGGCAGCGAGTTTGTTTTTCAAACCCCACGGTTCAGCAATGCCTAACCGGCGGGCGCTGTCCAGCTCATGGTGCAGCCTGTTCTTGTTCTCTCTGAACAGTTGTTGCCAGTACCAGTGATAGTACTTATGATACCCGGCCAGTATTTCATCGGCTCCCTGGCCATCGAGCAATACGGTAACCCCTTCCTGCTTCGCCCGTTCATACACATAATATTGCGCTAACACACTGGCCGATTGAAAGGGTTCCTCCTGGTGGTAACATATTTTTTCAAAATCCCGGATGGCCTCATCGGCATTCGGTTGTACGGTATAGTTTTGAGCGGAAAAATGATCGGTCACTTTTTTTATCCATGCCGATTCATCTTTTTTAAAACCGGGAAATACGGCTGAAAATGTTTTGTATTGCCGCGGCGCCAGGGATTGAATACTGGCCAGCACACAGGAACTGTCGAGCCCGCCGCTTAATGAGGTGCCAACGTGTACATCGCTGCGTAACCTGCGTTGAACCGATTGATGAAATAAATGATTGAACTGTTCAACAGCCTGTTCGGCGGTTATAGATTCATCAACAAAATCAACGTCAACGTTCCAGTACAATGAACGGGTTAAAGTTTGTTGTGGTAAATGATACAGAATAAATGATCGGGCGGGCAGTTTATTGATGCAGTTATAAAAAGTTTCTTCACCATTGGCGGGGTTTTGGGTATAGCCCAGCGTGAAATAATTGAAAAACATTTTTTCGTTGAACTGTTTTTCAATTCCTATCGCCCATAAGGCTTTCATTTCACTGGCAAATACAAACTGGTCGCCATCGAAATAATAATA
>CBIHPC010000298.1:0-7060 GCA_966211305.1 uncultured Niastella sp. | reverse complement strand
ATATTCATTGGACGTTCTTCAATAATATTGGGAGTGAGGTTCGTAACCTGGTGTTTTTGGTAACCGTACAGGGTATTGCTTGATATACCTCTGTGATGTACCGCGTATTTTTCAAATTCTTTTCCAAGATTCATAGTACTTTTCTATTATTTGAGTGGGCAATTTAAGTCTTTGTGGAATATCAAATACCGTGCAACACAAAAAAACAGTCATTTTGGCCTAAGATATTCATAAACAGCGCTTTTAGGTCTGCTATACAGGCAGTCGGGCTGGCATAAAACGCCCTATTTTACCATTCCCGTCAGGCTAACTGGTATTGCTATGTAAAAACGTCGTACCGGGACAAAGTTCATTACGGTCAGGTTTGAAACCCATGGGAATACAAAGCTTAACCGAACAACCATTAGTATAATTTATCATTAATAATAATTGAGCAATCAACAATTAAAAAGCCCAAACGGTTCGATACGTAATTACACCTACATACGAACAATTGTTTGTAGGTTAATTTGTTAATTGAGAGGCTTAGTCCACCCGTTTGGTAGAAAAAATTTTTGAATACCGTCTTCTTGTTTTATCTTTGACCTACAAATTGAGTAGACTTATTATGTTTCGCTCCTCCACTATAAAAATAATGTACATCTCCACCTGCAACAAATATTGTTGTTGCTGTTAATACTCAATGATAGTTCGCTTGTCCGCTTGCACCTTGTTTCCCTGTTCCAGATTAATGAATGAAATGAATGATTAACGCATATGAGCTCAACACGACAGTCAAACTTGTCAGATTTAACCCACCAATCAGATAGACTAAACATCCGTGATTTTATAAAACTGCTTACAGAACAGTTCCCTGGTAAGGTTACTTTCTCAACCAGCTTCAGTTATGAAGACCAGGTAATAGCTCATGAAATTCTGAGCAATCAACTGCCTGTAAACATTTTTACGTTGGATACGGGAAGGCTATTTGCAGAAACCTATTCCGTTTGGAACAATACCAACGAAAAATATCATGCCAACATCACCGCTTACTATCCCGATTACCGGTTGCTGGAAGAATTCGTTACCGACAAAGGGCCCAATGCATTTTATGAGTCGCTGGAGAACCGGAAACAATGCTGCTTTATACGTAAAGTAGAACCGCTGAAAAGAGCGCTGGCCGGCAACGCTGTCTGGATAACCGGGTTGCGTGCCGAACATTCACCCGATCGCCAGGACCTCAGCCTAATTGAGTGGGACGAAACCAACCAGATCATCAAGTACAATCCCATTCTTCACTGGACAACCGAACAGGTAAAAAAATACATCGACGATAATAACGTTCCTTATAACATTTTGCACGACCGTGGGTTTGTAAGTATCGGTTGCGCACCATGTACCCGCGCCATTCGCCCCGGCGAAGATTTCAGGGCCGGCCGCTGGTGGTGGGAAGACGCATCAAAAAAAGAATGTGGTCTGCATATACATAAATAATTATTAACTGAATTCCTGAAAAAACGAATATGAGTAAGTATAGTTTAGATTATCTGGATCATTTGGAATCGGAAGCTATTCATATCTTCCGCGAAGTAGCAGGGCAATTTGAAAGACCGGCCTTATTATTCTCCGGTGGTAAAGACTCCATCACGCTGGTACAACTGGCGCTGAAAGCATTCCGCCCCGGTAAATTCCCCTTCCCGCTGGTGCATATCGATACCGGCCACAACTTCCCCGAAGCATTGAAATACCGTGATGAACTGGCTGAGAAGATTGGCGAAAAATTAATTGTACGTAACGTAGAAGATACCATAAAAGCAAAGAACCTTACCGAGCCAAAAGGAAAATTTGCCAGCCGTAACGCTTTGCAAACCTTTACCCTGCTCGATACCATAGAGGAATTCAGGTTCGACGCCTGTATCGGCGGCGCCCGTCGCGATGAAGAAAAGGCCAGAGCGAAAGAACGCATCTTCTCTGTTCGCGATGAGTTCGGACAATGGGACCCTAAACTGCAACGCCCCGAATTGTGGAACACCTATAATGGCAGAATAACAAAAGGCGAGAACGTTCGCGTGTTCCCCATCAGCAACTGGACCGAACTGGACGTTTGGAATTATATCCGCCGCGAAAAGATCGAACTGCCTTCCATCTACTTCTCGCACGAGCGCGAAGTGATAGATCATGAAGGACAACTGGTAGCTGTAAGTGATTTCATCAAACTCGATGCTACCGATAAAGTGCTGAAGAAAAATGTGCGCTATCGAACCGTGGGTGATATGACCTGTACCGCAGCTGTGGAGTCACATGCATCGAATATCGATGATATCATCAGCGAGATCACCGCTACTAAAACAAGTGAACGCGGTGAAACCCGTATCGATGATAAAGTGTCTGAAGCAGCGATGGAAGACAGGAAGAAAAACGGCTATTTCTAAACCCCCTGATCCCCTAAAGGGGGGACAAGGATTTGGGTTAAGTAAAAAATATTTTAAACTAAAATTTTTCCCCTTTAGGGGATGCAAGGGGTATGGATTTATTAAGATTTATAACAGCAGGAAGTGTTGACGATGGCAAGAGCACATTGATCGGCCGTTTATTATACGATAGCAAAAGTATAATGATCGACCAGCTGGAAGCGATAGAAAAACAAAGTAAAAACAAAGAGCAGGGTGAAATCGACCTCGCCCTGTTAACCGATGGTCTTCGTGCAGAAAGAGAGCAGGGTATCACCATCGACGTGGCTTATAAATATTTCTCTACGCCAAAACGCAAGTTCATCATCGCCGATGCGCCCGGGCATATTCAATATACCCGTAACATGGTTACCGGTGCATCCACCGCCGACCTGGCCATTATCCTGGTCGATGCCCGTAACGGCGTTGTGGAGCAAACCCGCAGGCACTCGATCATAGCATCCCTATTGAACATTCCTCACGTTGTAGTGGCCATCAACAAAATGGACCTGGTCGACTACTCGCAGGATGTTTATAATAATATCGTGATCGATTACGCCAATGTGGCCAAATCACTCGGGCTGAAAGATGTGACCTACATTCCTATCAGCGCTGTATTCGGCGATAACATTGTTGAAAAATCGCCCAAACTGGCCTGGTATGAAGGTTCTTCATTACTGCATTTACTCGAAAGCGTGGAAGTGGAAAAAGATATCAATCTTACCGATCCCCGTTTCCCTGTTCAATACGTGATCCGCCCGCAAACAGAAGAGCTGCACGATTATCGTGGTTATGCCGGTAAAGTGATCAGCGGTATTTATCGTAAAGGCGATGCCGTTACGGTGCTGCCTTCGGGCCGCACAAGCAAAATTCAGAAGATTGAGCATAACGGTATAGAGGTAGACGAAGTTTTTGCACCGCAAAGCGCCATCCTTCACCTCGAAGATGATATCGATATCAGCCGCGGCGATGTTATCGCAAAAAGCGATAACCTGCCTAAAACCACCCTGGAGCTGGATGTGGTATTGTGCTGGATGGATAACAAACCATTGACAACCGGCAATAAATATTTATTACAGATCAACAGCCGGGTAGTAAAGAGCGTGATAAAGGAAATCGAGTACAAGCTGGATGTAAATACCCTGCAAAAAATGGATGCCACAGCAGCCTCATTGAATGATGTAATAAAAGTGAAAATAAAAACGGCATCACCCATTCCGTACGATTCATACAACCACCTGCGGGAGAATGGCGGTGCTATTCTGATAGACGAAACAAGCCATGTAACAGTAGGCGCCTGTATGATTCAATAGCAGATCCGAAACAAGTGTTTTCAACCTGGAAAAATGAACATATGAGCAGTAAGGAATTTATACAACAGTTATTTGCACAACATAAAAAAGTAGACAGAACATTTCCTGATAAGGAACTGGCTGAGCAGTTCATTGATCAGTTGTTCAACCTGTTATTCCTTCCCAATAAAAAACATAGCCAGGTTGAAGATGTGGAAAGAGAGCTCAATCTGTTAAAGGGTCATTTGTTAAGCCTGGCCTACGATGTGGTGCAAAAAGAAGAGAAAGCGGTGCACATTACCGAAACCTTCTTTGAAGCCATTCCTTCATTGTATGCAAAACTCATAAAAGACGCGCAGGCCTTACTGGAGTTCGATCCTGCTGCGCGTTCGGTAGAAGAAGTGCTGGTAGCTTATCCCGGGTTTTATGCAACGGCAGTATATCGCCTGTCGCACCAGTTATGGGAGCAGGGCGTTGAAGTGTTGCCAAGGTTGTTCACAGAATATGCGCACAGCAAAACCGGTGTTGATATTCACCCCGGCGCACGCATAGGTGAAGCGTTCTGCATAGATCACGGAACGGGGATTGTGATAGGAGAAACTACCGAAATAGGCAATCATGTAAAAATATACCAGGGCGTAACATTAGGCGCTTTGAACGTATCGAAAGATAATGTAGCGAAACGCCACCCGACAATTGAAGATAATGTGACAATTTATTCCGGCGCAACCATTTTGGGCGGAACAACGGTAATAGGAAAGGATAGTATCATTGGCGGTAATGTTTGGCTTACGTACAGCGTACCCGCTTTTTCGGTGGTATATCATAAGAGCGAAGTGAAAGTGAGAGACAAGAACCCGTTTCCGGAACCATTAAACTTTGTCATATAAAATTAAACGTTATGATCACAGAACAACCTAACAAGACAAGTAATATAACTGACAATCAAAACAACCAGCGAATGAGAGCCGGCAACATTTTAGAAACGATTGGTCAAACGCCGCATGTTAAAATAAACAGGCTGTTTGGCAACGGACATGAAGTATGGATAAAACTGGAGCGTAACAACCCTGGCAATAGCATCAAAGACCGCATTGCATTATCCATGATCGAAGATGCGGAAAAGAAAGGCATCCTCAATAAGGATAGCGTGATCATAGAACCTACATCGGGTAACACCGGCATTGGTTTGGCGATGGTTGCCGCCGTAAAAGGATACAAGTTGATTTTGGTTATGCCCGAATCGATGAGTGTTGAAAGAAGACAATTGATGGAATTGTACGGCGCTTCATTTGAACTCACGCCACGTGAAAAAGGCATGAAAGGCGCTATCGAAAAAGCAAAGGAGCTGGTTGCAGCAACGCCCAATTCATGGATGCCGCAACAGTTCGATAACGCAGCCAATGTAAAAGTGCACCGCGAAACAACCGCACAGGAGATCCTGGCAAGTTTCCCCGATGGCATCGATTACCTGATCACCGGTGTGGGAACCGGCGGCCACATTACCGGTGTTGCAGAAGTGCTGAAAGCGAAATTCCCCAACCTGAAAGTGTTCGCTGTTGAGCCGGAATTATCTGCCGTTATCAGCGGTGGCGCTCCCGGACCGCATCCTTTACAGGGCCTCGGTGCAGGTTTCATTCCTTCTATCCTCGATACAAAGTTGTTGGATGGCACCATACAGGTAGGGAAAGACGAAGCATTCGTTTACGCACAACGCCTGGCTAAAGAAGAAGGTATTCTGGCTGGTATTTCAACCGGCGCCGCACTGGCAGCCGTTGCGAAAAAATTAGCCGAAATACCCGATGGCGCACGCGTACTTACATTTAATTACGATACCGGCGAGCGGTATTTATCAATAGACGGTTTATATAAATAATTAGCCCGCAGATGCAAACGAATCCTACTTATGGTAAAGTGATACTGGCTGCTGCCGGTCCCGGCGACCCGGAACTGGTAACGGTAAAAACGGTACGCTACCTGCAACAGGCCGAAGTGGTGCTGGCCGATCGCCTCGTAAGCGAAGTGATCCTGCAGGAGTATGTGAACCACAAAGCGGAGATCGTTTATGTAGGAAAGCAATGCAGCCGCGGTTCATCAACGCCGCAGTATACCATCAATGAACTGATGGTGCGCTATGCATTGCAGGGCAAACTGGTTGTACGGTTAAAAGGCGGCGACGCATCGATGTTCTCGAACATCCTCGATGAATTGAAAGCCCTTGTACAACACAACATACCATATGAAATTGTGCCCGGTGTAACTGCCGCCCTTGGCGCCGCAGCGTATGCCGGAATGCCATTGACGGCCAGGGGTTTTACCACCTCCGTTCGCTTCCTTACCAGTTATAAACTGGATGTTGTAACGGAAACCTACTGGAAGGAACTGGCCCAAACCAATGACACGCTGGTGTTTTATATGTCGTCTGAAACATTGGACCATGTGGTAGATAACCTGGTAAAGCATAATATAGGAGAGGAGAAGTTGCTGGCGGTTATTGAACAGGCTACCACGCCATTGCAAAACGTGCACGTAACCAATTTATATAAATACGATGAACGGCTTCGGGGAAGAACTTTCGTTTCGCCGTCGCTGGTCATCATAGGCAAAGTGGTGGCTTTGCATGAGCAGTTCAGGTGGATAGAGAACAGCAACAGCGCCGAACATTATTTTAAACCACTGGCAAAACTGATTACAACAACACCCGATTCTGAAAATGCGGAAAAAGTAAATAAACATGTTAGCAGAGCATAAACTGAAATTGTTACAGGATTTAGTAAAGTCTTCTACAAAGGAAGAACTGGTTTGGATGAATGGATTCCTCGCCGGGGTGCTGATGAATTGCCACGATCAGCCGGCACTGGCTTCTACCGCAGCACCTGCAACAGCAGCGGCCCCGGTAGCCGCGCCCGCTTCCGATAAACCAGCCGTATCAAAGATCACCATCGCATATGGTACTGAAACCGGTAACTCAAAAAAGCTGGCGACCGACCTCGCTACAAAAGCAAAAAAGAGCGGTATCCAGGCTAAAGTGGTAAGCCTCGACCAATACAGGCTGAACGACCTGGCCAAAGAAGAATACTTCTTTACCATCATCAGCACCCAGGGCGAAGGCGAACCGCCTGCTACGGCAAAGAAATTTTACGACCATATTCATCAGAATGGTTTCAAACTGCCGCAAATGAAGTTCGGCGTGCTGGCGCTGGGCGATACTTCGTATCCGCTGTTCTGCAAGGCCGGTGAAGATGTTTATCAACAACTGCATAAACTGGGCGGACAACCGGTTGCTCCGTTAATTAAATGCGATACCGATTACCAGGGCGATGCCGAAGGCTGGTTCTC
>CBIHPC010000297.1:0-7080 GCA_966211305.1 uncultured Niastella sp. | reverse complement strand
TTACCCGCTCTATACAGGTATTGAACATTTCTGCCACCCATACAAACCCAATGGCGAATACCAGTGCAAGCAGTTCATTTTTGGTAACACCCACCACCGCTGCAAGAATAAATACCACTATCGTTGCAATCAAATGCAGCCAGGCATTGTGTTCTGCAAGAAAAAACCCCGAGATGCCCTCCATGGCAAACCGGAAGCTTTTTAACCTTGACCTGAATGAAAACCCCCGTGATTTCATATACTTGTTTTTATAAATCGAATATTGTTGCTGTACTAAATTTACTACAACAAAGGCTTTAATCTGTCACCTGCCGCCCTGCTAATTTCAGTTTGTATTTGCGTTGATACGCGGCTATGACGACCATTTGCAACAACAGGGAAATTATTTCCCTTCATACAGCGCTTTCAATGATTTCCGGTTTATATATACACTTATCATTAAACTTACCATTGTACAGGCCATATGGTCTGCCAGCACCGAATTCTTTTTAAATATGGTTTCTGTCGTGACTGACGATGCCAGCAAAAAGAATAACAACACCAGTAACATAAGATGAAAAGTAAGGCTGGCTATGCGCGCCCGAATGCCATAATGGGTAATTCTTTTCGACAACACCACAATGGGATTGATGAACAACAGCAATGGGATCGTTGCTATAATCCCAACCAGCAGAATCACAAATGCCCACAATACATCGAACCCCCTGAACGATACTATTGCCCCCAGCAACATCACTAAAAAATTGATCAGCATTGTTTTTACCCAAATATGAATAGAAGCAGAGATGGTTGTCATATGATGCTGTTTACCGGGTGGAGACGATCGTCTTTTTCTTTTCGAAATATCTTTTCGTGCATGCATCAGCATAGTTCCACGACAACCACGAGTATTGCTTTTGTTTTTGAACAAATTCAGCTTCGCGGTTCTTCAACTGTTCGGTAAAACAGCTATCGCACCCGTACACGTTACCCACTCTTTCTGCATCGGTCTTCAATTTATTTTCAAGGTTTTGCAGCACTACGATGCTGGTATCGAGCAATGGCAGCGCTTTGTCGGAAAGCGACAGTAAAAACGGAACATCGAGCGCAACGGTATCCTTACGTTTCAGGTTATAACCGGCAATGAATTCATCCCAATGGATGGTAGTGGCCAGCACCAGCACTGTTATTCCGGCCCATGCATTTACCCTGAAAAGGAAATAATTTGTTTTTCTGGACCATATTTTCAAAAACACGGTTATCAACCCTACCAATACCATCAACAAAAAGAACAATACCCCAATGCGTTTGTAAGCGAGGCCATGTTTTAGAATGTAATAATAATCGCGCAGCAAAACAGAACCTACCAGCAGGGCATTTTGAACGATCCAGAAATAGGCGCCATATTTCAGCCATTTGTTCCGCTTGTAAAAATTGAGATTGCCTTTAAAGAAGAACAGTAAAATAGCCATCGCCAGTACAATGGAAACTATAAGCAGCTCCGTTCCCTCATGCACCATTTTGTATACCGGTTCGCCCGCCTTGTACTGAAAATTCAACCACAGGAAATTGATATCTATAAGGTTCACACCCAGCAACAATACGTTCAATAAGATCAGGCTTATGATACCGGTGGTGTTCTCATTCTTCAGGGCCAATGTGCCGCTGGCCATTTTACCCATGATCATTTCAACAAACCTGAACGAAGTGCCTTCTCTTTTCTTTCGCAAGGTTGTTTTGGACCGAAGCAACCCATCGTGCATGCGGGCTTCGCGTGTGCTGAAATAATTCAGTTTGCTTTTTAGTAACACAGAACCTGTAATAAGCAACCCCAACAAAAGGAACAACAGCCGTTGCCATGAGAAGAAATCGAAGAAATGGCTGAAGAAAATTCCCAGCTGCAGTTCTATCTGGCCTGCTATTTCAGAGAACATGTTGTTGGCAAGGCGGTAAATACAAAAGAATACGATCACCAACAGTAGCGGTAATAAAGCAAAACGGATGATGCGGCTGAAACCTTTGCTTTTAACAGCCTGGCCTTTACGCAGTTTTATAGGCTCAACAAACGAAGCGGCTACCATTACAATATTCATCAGCACCGAGCCGCCGGCAAACCAGGCCGACCGGTGTGTGTATTCGGCAAAACCTGCCAGCAATAACAAGGTGATGGCAAAGGCAATTTTACTCAGTTCGGTATTGTGCACCACTACCATGGCCAATGAAACAACATGACCCAGCAACAACCAGTTCACGATGGCATGTTTACGGGCCTGGGGATAAAGGAAGAAAAGGGCCGATAATAAGAATGAATCGAACAGCACGGTATTAATGGCCAGTTTTTCGTTCCAGAAGACAAGGTTGAACAGCACAGCGCCGGCTGTTACCAGAATGACCTTTGTAATATCTTTATTCATAGTTGGGTTAATTTCAGGTGAAGGGTTTTTCATGGCTATGATGTTATTTTGAATTAAAATCGCGTCCCCATTTAATTAATGATCACTAATGCACCAGGTCAAACTGCTGCCATGGATACCAGTTACCGTTTATGATGCTCATAAAAGAAACGGTCAGGAATGCATTGGTCAACACCGCTACCAGCCAGATCTTAAAAGCCAACCCCAATTGTTTTAAAAAGTTGTTACTCATATCAAAAAGCGCTTTGCATTTCAAAGTGCAAGGGCAAAAAAAATTTGATTTACTTCATGCCTTTGATCATTGCCTCCAGGGCTTCAATATGATCTTTGAAAGCTTTTTCACCAGCGCGGGTGATTGAATAGGTTGTATTTGTTTTCCGGCCAATAAATCCTTTATGTACTTTAACGTATCCATTTTCTTCAAGGTTTACCATGTGCGATGCCAGGTTGCCGTCTGTTACATCGAGCATTTTTTTAAGGTCATTAAAACTCACCTCCTCATTCACAATAAGAATACTCATTACTCCCATGCGAATGCGGCTATCAAAAATTTTATTAAGATTTTCAATGGGGTTCTTCATGTTGTTAATTATTTCTAACGCTTCCGTTCATACTTCCACCACATTATTGCACCATACAGGATGTGCAGAATGCCGAAACCTGCGGCCCAAAAATACAAACCACCGCCTACTACCCACAAATTAATAATGCCGAGTATCAGTTGTCCGTAACCCAAATAACGTATTTCACCCAACGTATACTTCGATGCATTCACCAGTGCCAGTCCGTAAAAGATCAAACAGCCGGGCGCTATCAGCGTGAAATAACCCAATTCGATGGCGCGCAAAAGCACTATGCCGCCAACGACCATCGGTAATATGGTGTTCCAGGCAAGGCGTTGCACGGTTGTGTCCCACATGGGCGTACCGCTGCGGCGGCTGCGCGACCAGGTAAATATAAAGGCTGAAATGAATGCGGCGGCAAACGTAATGGCTGCTATCAGCATCAGGTCTTTCAACAACAAAGCACCGCTATCGCTATGATAGTTAGTACGGCCAACTGCCGGGTGCAGGAAGCGGTCGATACGGCTGTGGGCCGCCCATGCTCCCCCCAGGGCGCAAACGCCGGCGCTGATACCGCTCCATCCACTAAGGGAAATAAAGCGGGTCGACCGTTCCATCATTCGTTTAATATCCTGCAGGGTTTCCAGCGGGGGATGTTGGCTATCCATAAAAAGCACTTTGTAAAACAAAGTAAGCACTGGTTTTTCAGATTTCCAAACTTTTTCGCTTCAATCAAAAAATAAACTTCAAAAAAGGCTGAACGCTTAAGTAAAAAGCTTAACACATACTCTTGTAACAGTTGGTTTTCGAATAAACTCAACCGGCGCAAAGCCGGGGGGTGAATGCGTTCGGCGTTATGGCCTAACCTTCAGACCGCTACCCAATCAGCCGGACCGTGCGCGCTCGGTGTTTAATGTACGTCTGTCAACCCGCCACCCAATTGAACCGGTGAAGCCATATTACCCGTATTTTATTATTTCAATATGTTCAAAAGGTTACCTTTTCACGAGCTGAAAATTATTTTGCAGCTACACAATTCCGCGGCAGGGATATATTCAATGCGGGTCAATTAACGACATTTCCGCCAAAACTGCTTTCGGGCAATTTCCCCGCAACATCCCCCACAGGCTTATAAGAAAGATGTAATGTCTTGTTTGTTTCTACCGCCAAATACCCGGCAAATAAGTCTTTAATGTTGCTGCAACATCATGCCGGCCGGCTACCCCGGCTGTAAACCGTGTCAGGAAAAGAATACTGCCGATGGAATAGGGCTTTTACCGGCATCCTGCCCGCTTTTATCTTTTTTAACATTATGCTTTTATCACTGTTATTGTATTTTTGGCGCAGAATCAAACCGACCTTATTAGAATGCCTATTAGACCGTTTAAACTCCTGCTGCTTATTCTGTTGACCCAAAACACAATAGCTCAAACCAGGATATTGAAAGGAATTGTTAAGGATGCCCATAGCGACGAACGTATTCCCTTCGCCTCTATGCAGTTTAAATCCCAGAAATCGGGCAAGCTCAGCGATTCAGCAGGATCATTTATTTTTCGTTTTAATGAGTGGCCTACAGATACACTTATCATCTCTTATGTAGGCTACCAGGATTTTAAGCTCCCATTCGATACCTTTTTATTACAAAGAGCCAAAAACAACGTATTAGACATCAGCATTTTGATGGAGCGCGGCAAATTTGAAGCCGTGGTTGTTAGAAAGAAGATCGACCGCGGCCTCCTCATGTGGAAACGTATCGTAAAACACAAACCTAAAAACGACCGGTACCGTTTCCGCAACTTCTCGTACGAACTGTACAACAAACTCGAAGTAGATCTCAAGAACATTAAAAAAGAGAAATGGGAAAACCTGCCGTTTATCAAAAAGTTCAATTTCGTGCTGAACAATATCGATACAACGGAAGAAGGGATTCCCTATTTGCCCGTTTATATTACCGAAGCCATTTCTGACTACTACTTTCAGAAATCACCGCTGCGCCGCCGGGAAGTGTTCAAAGGCACCAAAACCATGGGGGTGAACAATGAAAGCGTTTCCAAATTATTGGGCGGTATAGATCAGAACGTAAACTTTTACGCCAATTTCATTCCCGTATTCGATAAACAATTTGTAAGCCCCATCAGCGATAACGGCGATGCCTTCTACAACTATAAAGTACTTGACTCGCAGTTTGTAAACGGCCGCCGCCTCATACACTTCTTCTTTATTCCAAAACATAAAGGAACAAACACGTTCGAGGGCGATTGCTGGGTGCACGATACCACCTTTGCCATTCAGAAGATGAACCTTCGCCTCGGTAAAGAAGCCAACGTGAACTATGTGAACAAACTGAGCATTATTCAGGAGTTCAGCCTGTTGAACGACAGCACCTGGTTCCTTACCCGCGATAAATTCGTGGTTGACCTGTCGCTTTTCTCAGGCGAAAAGCTGTTGGCCGCCATCGGCAGAAAGACCACAACCTACAAAGACATAGTCATAAACGATACGTCGGTAACCCATGAGCTGGCCAAAAACAAACTCCTTGAAGAAACGATATTTCCGCCTCAGGCCAATAACGCGTCCGATTCTTTTTGGGTCGAGAACCGGCATGAAGAGTTAACCACTACCGAAAAGAAATTATACCAAACCATCGATACCCTGTTAAAACTGCCGGCATTTCAACGCGCTGTAAAAACCGTGAACTTCCTGGCCACCGGTTACCTCGATGTAGGTAATTTTGAAATAGGCCCCTGGTACAACTGGGTATTCTCCAACGTACTTGAAGGATGGCGTTTTCGCTGGGACCTGGGTACCAATCGGTACTTCAGCAAAAAACTGCACTTACATGGTTATTTAGCCTACGGTACAACCGACCAAAAGTTCAAATATGAGGCCGACGCTATGTACCTGTTCAATAAAAATCCGCGCTCGTATATTTTCGCCAAATACTCGAAGGATATCGATTACGGACAAAACTATCTCGATGAAGTAAGCCAGGATAATATCTTCGCCCTGGCGGTGCGAAAAAACGGCGTTCCCATAAAATTCCTGAAAACCGAATTGATGCAGCTGGACCTTTTCAAAGAATGGCATTCCGGTTTTTCAGTAATGCTGAGCGGTGTACGCAAGGTGTATAACCCGTTGCTGAACCTGCCCGAAAAAGAGATCTTCCTCGACGGCAATGGCGCCACAACGCCGTTGAATACTTTTGAGGGTTCTGTTCAATTACGTTTCGCTTACCTCGAGAAATTTATTGAAGGATCGTTTTTACGCTACAGCATGGGCAGCCCCTACCCCATTACAACCATTAAGTATACCCGCGGTATAAAGGGTGTGTTCGACAGCCATTATGAATACAGCAAATTAACCGGCAGCATTTCCGACTACATGAAAATATCTCCTTACGGAACGGTGTATTACAATGTATTTGGGGGTAAAACATTCGGCACCCTGCCGTTCATGTTACTCGATGTAGCCCCCGGTAATGAAATATATTACTATAACAAGTATGCCTATAGCTTAATGAACCGCTGGCAATACCTGCACGATAAATACGCCGGTTTCAATTTTGAACATAATATCGGTTCGGGCATATTCCGCTTTACGCCGTTCACCCGCAGGTTGAAGTTCCGCCAGTTCTATACTGTAAAAGGATTGTGGGGCAGCTTAAGTGAAGAAAACAAGGCGCTGAACATGCCTCCCGGATCTACCTACATATTCGAATCGCTCGATGGCAAAACCTACCTCGAAGTAGGTACCGGAGTAGATAACATCTTTAAAGTTTTACGATTTGATTTTGTGTGGCGGGTATTACCGCAACCATTGCCCAAAGCTGCATCTCAACGCTGGGGAGTGTTTGGAAGCTTCAGGTTGCAGTTCTAGTGTGGTGTGGTGAATGGTTTCAATGGTGAATGCCAGCCCGCCGTAGCCTTAACAAAGGCGGGGTGAATAAAGAAATGACCTTCTTAAATATTTAGCCTTCGTTATGCATTTGCAGACGAAGGCTTTTTTATTGGCCTGAACTGAATGCCGTTTAACCTTAATCGATCCGCCTACGCTAAAGCTTCGGCGAATAAAAAAAAACAGGTGCCAGAGAACTGGCTCCTGGTAAAGTGTAATTTGCGATACTT
>CBIHPC010000296.1:0-7092 GCA_966211305.1 uncultured Niastella sp. | reverse complement strand
ATTAATAATGCACCGGTTCTGGCCTGGACGGAACACAAGTTCATTTTTGAAAAAACTCCTATGAAAGAGGTCGCTACCCTGGTAACAGAGTTGTATGGAGTAAAAGTTACCCTGGCTGATGAAGCTAGTTCAACTGATTCGATCTCCGGCATAATGCCAAATGATAACCTGGATGTATTTATACAGGCTTTGGAAGCGTCTAAATATGATGTAGTGAAATCGGATAAAGAGATTCAGATCAGAAGGAAATAACGACCAGGCAGGTTTATGTTTTAAAATCTGCGTATGAGGAAAAAAGGCTCGGAAAGATTTTTCCGGGGTTGTTTATTAACGGTTGCTGTGTTGCTTGTTTGTGCTGCTTTTGCACAGAACGGCGTTACATTCAACCGTAATAAAGCTCCACGTAAGTCTTTACATGCAGGCGTTTCTACACCGGCAAGGGATACTTCTGTTGCACGCCAACCCCTTTTCTCCATTTTAAAACAACTCAATCAATCAAAAGGTATTTTCTTTCTTTTCTCCGAAAAATCGTTTGGTGATGTACTGGTAAAGCCGGTCAGCAATAATAACCGGCCGGTTGAACAGATCCTGCAGGAACTACTGCAATCAACCGGCCTGAAGTACAAAAGAGTGAACAATAGAACTTTTGTCATTGTAGCCGCTTCACCTGATAGTTTCCCGCTCAATAAATCATCATCTTCTTCTTCCGCAGCTGAAACAGGGAATACTTCTACCGAAAAGAAAATGCAACTGGTAAAAGGACGGGTTACCACTGTTGATGGAAAACCGCTGTTGAATGTAAGCATTTGGGTAAAAGGTACTAACCGCGGCACCACCACCAACGCCGATGGTGAATTTGAAATGGAAGGCTCCAAAGGTGAAGTGCTTGAAATGACAAGCGTGGGGTACAATAGAAAAGAAGTAGAGCTCAATAATTCCGGCGCCATCATTTACCTGCATGCGCGGTTATCGGTTGTGGATAAGATGATGAATGAAGTGGTAGTAACTGCGCTTGGTGTAAATAAATATTCCCGCTATTTAGGGTATTCCTTAAGCACAGTCACTGCAGAAGACCTCACTTCGGCCGGTAATACCAATTTCGCATCTGCTTTATATGGCCGGTCGCCAGGCGTGTTGATCAATACAGCGCCGGGCGGCGCCACCAGTGCCGTTCAGGTACAGATCCGCGGGGTGAACTCGCTTAATTTCAATGCCCAGCCGTTATATGTGGTGGATGGCATCGTAATCCGCAATACCAATGAAAAAGGCATTGCCGGTATCAACAATGGCGGTTACTGGGTCGATCCGCGTATTCGCGGCAATGGCATCCTCGATATCAATACTGCCGATATCGATAACCTTTCTATTCTAAAAGGAGCCAGCGCTACGGCCCTGTATGGTTCCGAAGCCGCTGCGGGTGTGGTGGTGATCACCACAAAAAAAGGTACACCCAAAAAGCGGTTGGGCGTTTCGGTCAATTATACGAACACCATAGAACAGGCAGCGTTTTTGCCCGACTACCAACATACCTATGGCCCTGGCGCCGACCGCGCAACCAATTTATCGGAAGGCGCCACGGAAGAAGGCTGGATCCCCGTTGACCTGGATGGAGACGGCGCCAATGATCACCTTCGACCCAACTTTACCGCCTATGCGCAATTCGGCCCTAAGTTCGATGGCCGCGATGTGCCCTGGTGGGATGGACACATGCGGCCGTATAAAGCGCATGAGAATAATTACAAACAATTATACCGCACCGGGTTCAATTCTATTTTCAATACATCGGTTGCGAACCAAACCGATAAATTCTCCTACCGGTTGTCGTATACCCGAAACGATTATAAAGGCATACAACACGGCGGCGATCTGCAGCGGAATACATTTCACCTCAACAGTAATTTTAAGATCAATGATAAATTGAATGTAGATGTGATCTCCAGCTATTTTGACAGTAAAGTGCATAACCGCCCGTACCAGTTAACCCGCATCATTGCCGCATATGCCGGTTTTTACAGCCGGGCCGAAGATATGGGCGTGGTGCTCAATAAGTATAAAACAAGCGAAGGCTATAAATGGGTGCCCTGGAATCAATCGCAACGCAACCCGGCGGAAGCGCTGCGTTCAAACGTAAAGGTAGAAATGCTCGATTTCCTGTGGATGCAGTTGAGGAACAGCGAAGATGAATACCAGGATCGTTTCCTTAACAGTGTTACGCTCAATTATGACCTGAACAGTAATTTGAAGTTAAGGGCGCGTATCGGTAATGACCTCACCAGTTTGAAAACAGAAACCCGCCAATACAATGAATACCCGGTTACTTATAATTCTTCCAATGCAAGTACCGGCAAATTCAAACTGGCCAACGGACGGTATTCGATTTTTTATGGCGATGGGTTATTGACCTGGACGAAGAAATGGAATAACAATTGGAGCCTTTCTGTAACAGGGGGATTTCAGGCGCGCAAAGAGAATTACAACGACCAGTCATCCGAAACCACCGATGGTTTGCTGGAGGAGAACTGGTTCAGCCTCGAAAATTCCTATCATCCCGTACTTACGCAAACCGACAGAAGCGCCATTTTAAAATACGCTTACCTTGGGTTCTTCAATCTCGCTTATAAAAACTATTTATTTTTAGAAGGTACCGCACGAAAAGAGTATTCATCTACTTTACCGCCCGGTAAGAACAGTTATTTTTACCCTTCCCTGAACACCGGGTTTATTGTAAGTGAAGTAATGAACCTGCCCGGCTGGATCTCTTTTGGTAAAGTGCGTACTTCTTTTGGTGTTGTGGGCAATGCGCCGCCTGCCTATACCTCGCCGGTTTCGTATACACAAACCACGCTTTTTTCGATGAACGGCCCGGTGGCTGCATTGAACGCTCAGATCAATGCCGGCAATAATGATATTCGTCCCGAAAATAAATATGAACTGGAGGTTGGGCTTGAATCCATGTTATTCAAAAACCGTATAGGTTTTGAAGTTACGTGGTTCAATAGCCGCACGGTAAACCAGATCGTTCAATTGAGTATTCCTTCCAGTTCGGGCGCCATGACCAAACTGGTGAATGCCGGTGAGCTGAAAAGCAATGGCGTTGAAATGGGGCTGCATGCATTTCCGTTGACCGGAAAAAAATTAAAATGGAGAAGCCAGTTGAATTTATCGATGTCGCGGTCAACCGTAAGCAAACTGGCATCGGGGGTTTCGAATATCGTGTTTTACGAAGCTGAACAAAATGCGGTGCGCATAGTGGCCGAAGAAGGCGAAACGGTGGGGAATATTTATGTTAATCCGCGGCTGAAAGATAATGAAGGAAACTTCGTGATCGGTTCAAACGGCTTGTATGTAATAGATAATAACCGGTATGAAAAAGTAGGGAACGTAATGCCGAAGGTTACAGGTGGCTGGTTCAATAAGCTGAACTGGAAAATGTTCTCGCTCGATTGGGCCGTCGATTACCGCCTTGGCGGTAAAATAGTTTCGCCGCCATTGAAATACAACCTCGGTGCGGGTATGTATAAAAGTACGTTACAATACCGCGATGCAGAAAATGGCGGATTGCCTTATTATATCAATAATGGTGAAAAGATCTTGTTACCCGGTCACCAGGCACAGTCGCCTGATGGCAGCAAGGTATATCACGACGGTGTTATATTACCCGGCGTTACGGTATCGGGAAAAGAGAATACACAGATCGTAGACGCTGCGTATTATTATATGAACACCTACAACTGGGGCGCATCGGCGGTAAATGAAAGTGTTGTGGTGAATAACAGTTATATCAAACTGCGCGAAGTTGTATTGGGATATTCAATGCCGGCCAAACTTGCCAATAAGTTGCATTTCAATAATATCCGCTTTTCATTAATTGGCAGAAACCTGCTGTATTTCTACCGTACCCTGAAGAATATCGATCCCGAAGCAACCATCGGTTCCAACTGGATCAGGCAAAGCGTCGATGAAGGATCCATGGCCGCTACCCGGAGTTTCGGGTTTTCCGTAAATATGGATTTTTAATGAATGATCGTAAATGACCAAAACGGTTCAACATATAATTTTATTGGTATTGCTGATTGCTGTAACAATAGCCGGTTGCCGCAAAAAGCTGGCCGACCTGTATTATGACCCCGACAAAACCGTACAGCCTTCCATTGAAAAGTTCTTTACCCAAATGCTTGACAACGACCGCGTACATCCCTCATACTGGAACGTGCGCACGTTTATTGCTTTGCACACCGGCGTGTATACACAGTTGATCGGTTATTTGAACTATACGACCTCGTATCAGCAAAATGCGGGGTATACGCAGGACAGGTGGAACGATTTTTACCGCCCGGGCACCGCCGGTGATGGCGGTAATGGCGGCATAATGGCCCATTACCGGTTGATAGAATCTTTGTACAATTCCATAGAAGATGATCAGCAAAAAGCCAATGCCGCTGTTTTTGAAATGGCTGCAAGAGTAGTGATGTATGACCAGGCTTCGCAACTGGTCGACTGCTGGGGCGATATTCCTTTTACCGAAGCCGGCAGGGTGAACACTTCCGGCAGTTCGATGTTACCGAGGTTTGAAACAGCGTCAAACGTATACAATACTATCCTCGATGGGTTGAAAAATGCGGCGCTCTATTTCTCAGGCGCAACGCTATCCCCCGCTGCGCATGCGGCATTCACCAAACAGGACATCCTGTTGAACGGACAGTTAGGTAAATGGCAGCGTTATGCCAATTCGCTGCGGTTACGCCTGCTGATGCGGCTGTCGTTTGTTGATGAAACAAGAGCAAAAGCGGAAGTGTTGACAATAATAAATAATCCCGACCAGTTTCCGTTGGTTGACGGTGCATCGAACTACATGCCTGCGACAACCGATGTTTTACTACAGCCGCTTGCCAACTATGTCGAGGATCTGCATAATGCGCTTTCTGAAGTGTTCAATTATTCGGCGCCTGATCATTTGCTGAATAATGCAATGAAGCCGGCCAACGATCCGCGTATACCGGTGATGTTCGATAAATATGGCCGAACCGAAGGAGATCAGTTTATTCCCAATGCCGATTATAATGGCCTGCCGGTTAGCTTCAATGCCGAGCAGCAGCAGGTGAACCTGGGCCGTTACGCCATTCTCGATTCAGCTACATTTTTATACAATAGTAAGCTGCCGGGAATCGTGATCACCGCCTCAGAAGTGAACTTTTTAAAAGCCGAAGCATGGGAGCGCTGGGGCGGGGGCGATGCGAAGCAGGCATATGAAACCGCTATCCGGCAATCTATTGCCTTTTACTATTATCTCAATAGCCTGAATACAATTACCCGTATGCCTTTGGCGCAGCCGTCCGCTGCTGCTATCGACAATTTTATACAAAGTGATCAAATAAGTTATACGGGTACGGCCAATGAATTGCTGGCTAAGATCTGGTTGCAGAAATGGGTGCATTTTGGGTTTTTGCAATCGGTACAGGCCTGGGCAGAATACCGGAGAACAAAACACCCCGGGTTGCAGTTCTACCCCTCTACACTGCCCGGTTACGAATGGCCGCCTTCGAGGCTGGTGTATCCTTCCAGCGAAACATCATATAACACAAACTATGCAGCCGTAAAAGATAAGGATGTGCGTACAGGCAGGATATTTTGGGATGTTAAATAAACCATAAGGTTTCAGAACTTTTTAAAATCCGGTATGTATCGTTGAAATTTCTGCCCCAGTACTTAGTTTTGGGCCTCCCCATGTAGCGATATGCTTGCAGATTATTAATCTTAAAACCAGGCTTTCCGATGATCAGAAGATTGACAGGTACTTTTCTCACATTGATGGTGTTACTGAATATTTCAACAGTCCGGGCACAGGAACAGGTGCACCCGCAGTCAACCAAATACGAATGGCCCACCGACCCCGCCGTAAAAGAAAAGCTCGAGAACTGGCGCGATCAGAAGTTTGGGATGATCATTCACTGGGGTTTGTATGCGGTACCCGGCATGATAGAATCATGGGCATTGTGTTCGGAAGATTGGGTATCACGCGATACCAACAGCAATTACTGCGATTTCAAAAACTGGTACTGGGGTTTGAAAAAAGATTTCAATCCCGTTCAGTTTAACCCCGACCAATGGGCGCAGGCCGCGAAAGACGCCGGCATGCGGTACCTGGTATTCACTACCAAACACCACGATGGTTTTTGTATGTTCGATACGAAAGAAACCGATTTCAAGATCACCAACGGTCCTTTCGCCGGTAATGCCAAAGCCAATGTAGCCAAATACGTATTCGAAGCGTTCCGCAAACAGGGCTTGATGATCGGCGCTTATTTTTCAAAACCCGACTGGCATTGCCCATACTACTGGTGGCCAATGTATGCCACGCCCGATCGCAATAATAATTATGATATCCGCAAACATCCCTGGCGCTGGAACAGGTTTAAGGAATATACGTATAACCAGATCAGTGAGCTGATGCACGATTACGGCTCCATGGATATCCTATGGCTCGACGGTGGTTGGGTACGGCCGCTGGAAACGGTAACCGACGAAGTGCGGGCCTGGGGCGCTGCCATTCCGGCCTGGAGCCAGGATATCGATATGCCGAAGATTGCCGCTATGGCGCGCAAGGCGCAGCCCGGTTTGCTGATCGTCGACAGAACGGTTCATGGTCCGTATGAAAATTATCAAACACCCGAGCAACGGGTTCCCGATAAACAACTCGGGCATCCCTGGGAAAGCTGTATTACACTTGGTGATAACTGGGGGTATGTGCCAACCGATAAACTGAAAACGCCGTCTAAAGTTATTCATCAGTTGATTGAAGTGGTTGCCAAAGGCGGCAGCCTGTTGCTGGGCGTTGGTCCAAAACCCGACGGAACGTTGGATGCGCCCGTTGTACAACGCCTGGCCGAGATCGGCAACTGGCTAAAGGCAAACGGTGCGGCTATTTACAACACCCGGCCCATTCAGGGTTATCAAAGCGGCAAAGTGTATTTTACACAATCGAAAAATACCCGGTCGGTATATGCCCTTGCCCTGCTCGATGAGAACAGCCCCGTGCCTGCTACCATTGAATGGGATATCAATGTGCCGCCCAAAGGATCGAAAATAAAACTG
>CBIHPC010000295.1:0-7130 GCA_966211305.1 uncultured Niastella sp. | reverse complement strand
AATTGTTATTGTATGGGTGGCGTTTATCGGCGGGACTTTAGAAAGGAAGATCGTCAACGGGTTCAGCGGTGGCGGCGGTTTTCGCGGTTGCTGCTGCCTGTGGTGCATTAGCGGCGGCTGCTTTCTTTGCGCTGCCACCTAAAAATTTAAATGACTCTACGTTTGCGGTCGTGCTGGCTTTTGCATTGCCGGCGTTGTCCGTATAAGGACGGGCCACTACGTTGCATTGCACACTAAGAATGGTGCCTTTTGTTATGTAGGGGGCTACGGTTGCCGCATTTCTCCAATAGGTGCAATTGTAGTAATATGATTTTTGCGCCTTTTTACCGTCCTTGTCTTTGTAGTTCACGTTCTCTACAAGGTCGAAAGCAACAAACTGTTTTCCGTTTTGCGCTGTGTGAAGTGTTGCGTCTTTGGTTACTGTTCCATTAAGCTGTGCCATAATTTTTAGATTTAATTTGTTAAGAAAGATTTTGTGTTATGAGGCTTGTAGCGCCCCGTTCTTTCTTTTTGGCCAGCAACGCTGTACATTGCATCCGCGGAGGACGGAGAATTTTTCGGAGAAAAAAATACTACCCCACGAAAGGATTGGTCATGCGCAGCATGACGCCAATACCTGGGGTGGAGATTTTTTTTTGTAGAAACAATTCGTAGGCTCGGAGCGATGCAATACGGAATCTAAAAAATGGAGCAGTCTAAAAGGTTTGCAATCGGATCTTCTGGAGGTATTACGGGTACAAAATATATAGGTCACGTAGGTTCGCTCCGTGCCGATGATTTACTACTATTGTGTTAAAATAGATCGTATGGCTGGCGAGAAAACCTTGTTTACTGTTGAACAAATTGATATCATTGAAAAGCTTCGTGCAGTGCTGAGTGCTGCTAAGGCGGAAAATCTTAATATACTGGTATTAGAGATTATGAAGTACAGACCTTCGAAGATGCAGCAGGAAAGCCGTATGTTTCACTAACCTGACTGATCCATCAGGGCACCGGACCGCGAACGGAGCGTCGCCCTTACAGTTCAACCAGGGGAGGAACGCCGGTTACCAAAAATGCCTTTTATTTATTTCACACATTTAACTACATCTGCTATTACACATCAGGCTGTTAACTTCACTAGCAGTCGCTGTCAAACTTTTTGTGCTACCAAAAGAAAAACATGCAGTTATAAATGACATCCTACTCATGCAGATACCCGTTGAATCATTAAACGATCATCGGACAGAAATCACTCGAAAGAACGACCTTTTGGAAAATGTAATACTGAAAGGAATAACCGAAATGATTATGGATAACGCCGAATGCTTACTGCTTATACGAATACTTTTACAGAAAAGACCAAAGCGTAAACATCTACTCATACAAAATTAAAACAGACACGAAGTCACAGTAGTAAATAAGCTGGTCCTTTTGCACATATCAGACTTTCAAAAGTTATTTCATATTTAAATGGTGAAACTGAAAAATCAAGTACTAGTCGCTTTCGTCAATTTCTGGAAATCAGAAGTCAGTTACAAAGAAAACATACAGGTAAAAGCGTTGCAATCTCTACTGCATATCATTATGCGAAAAGAATATTTGTTAGCCTGGGTAGAAAGTTTAGTGGAGGAAAGGATGGGCGGGAGGGCCGGAGGCCCTCCGCTTTTTGGGTGGTCTGTAAAATGGAAGCGTGGCCATTTGGGATAGAAATGGATCGGGATGGGAAGAGATGAAGTTAAAAGGCTAATTGAAGTGCGGGCGGCGAGTTTGTAGATTGCCTTCTTAATTTTTGTCGGCTTTATTTTTTTTAACTAAGTCACGCAAGTGCTTCATTTTTTTAATAGCATCGGAAGTAAAGGTGTTATCCGGGTTCAACTCGTTTATGTCCTGTACGGTAAGTTGATCTGTGGAAGCGGCACTTAAGTAACGATCATAGTCGGAAGGTTTGCAGGCTTCCAGAATTTCCACCAGGTTCAAAATAATGCCATATAGAACCATTTCACTTGTGGCTGTTTTCGGGTCGAGGAAAATGGTGTAGAATTTGGCTTCGTTGTTGATAACTGCCCACACGGAAATATTGGTTTCCCAAATTCCGCCTTCTTCGGGAGGTTTCACGTATACATCGTCGAGGTCTTCGTCAATGGCTCTATGCAGAGCAAGTCTGCCAAACTCGATGATACAATTGTTGGCAAGCATTCTGTCCGTAAAGGCGTATTGTACCGTGTCGCCGTAATCGTCCTTATCCCAAATAAAATGAATGCCCTTGCGGGCGAACAACCATTCCATGCCATTTGATTATAAGAGCAAAACTACGCATTGGGATCGACGGGAGGGGCTGTGTAACGTTTTTTTAAGAAGAATAGTTCGGAGCTGCGCCTCGTGAACAAGGGCCTTTCTTCAATTATAAAAAAATGTTTTGTGTTAGCGGGCTTGGCTGAATGACTTATTCTAATTCCAGTTCCGTTATACCTAAAGACGATGCCTTTATCGATATGATGCGATATTTCACCGTTGTGCCTCCGGTAGTGTCAGGCAGGGTTATCGAACTTGTGGAATTGGATCTAACTGAAGAAAAATCTATTGTTTGGATACTCCATACGGCGCCCGTTGCTTTGAAGTAGGTAACTTTTACTTTTACATTGTCGAGCAAAAAGCTTGTGTTATTTGTAACCGTAATTTTTAAATTGTGAATGCCACCGAGTTGACTGGTTTGATACGCATTACAGGCTGCTGTAACTAAAGAAGTAATATGGTTGCGAGTGAACGGAATTAGTGCTTCTTTTGTATCGTATAGTTTATTTTGTTGTTCGTAAACACTATCAACCATCACGTGATCTTGAATCGGATTGCCGAAGGAGTGTAATTCGCCAAACATGGGCTGCGAATCTGCATACCGGTTCAATCCCACGTTGACCAGCGGTGCGGAATCCTTGCCAAACGTAAATTCAAAGCCGGGAAATAAATCAGAATGCCATTCCCCGATCGTTACCTTATACGCGTCTGCCGGGAGCAGCAAATCTTCGTTTCTACATAAACAGAGGTGTTGGGAAGAAGCAATATGCGCCATCATTTTTCGCGGGAAGGCAAGATAAAGGGTTGGTTCAATTAATACTCCCCTTGTAATAATGCTTGTTGCCGGTCGCCGGGTAAATGTTGAAACCATTACATTCTTAATCGTTCCATTTTTCATAGGACGCTGTTGAATAACGGGTGCGCCTCGTGTTTCTACCCATTCCTTTGACCATGTTGTTTCTTGTTGAACAGACACGCCCTGATAATGCAACCGGTGACCGACGATGTACCCCTGCAGTCCCTTCCTCGGTAGCAACCTGGGAAATAGTTTTTTTTCCATCCCCTCTATTACGGAAGGCGTTAAAAATTGCTGGCTAAACGTTTGGCTGTCTCTTACGGCTGTCCACGGTTTTATAAAGCCGAATGGACCAACATATTTAACGATATAAAGCATCATACGTAAAGTTTTTAGTATTCGACATCCTCGTCGGGTGGTTGTAGGCCCAGGACATCATCATAAGGACATGCCACAACAGGAAAGCCTTTGTACCTTTTAGTCGTTCTCAGGACGGTCTTAACCGGGCAGGGAACCAACAGCTCAATGAGATCGGGTTCGGATTCGTAGTCCTCCCCTTCAACAAGCGCCAGTATGCTGTGCCCGGAATCCGTTATATAGCAATACAGGTGTTTGATGTCATCGGGTATGGGTGAAGGGTATTGTTTGTCCCGCAGCACGTAAGGCGCCCCTTTATAAAGGCGGTCGATAATATCATTTTTTTCGATAGTGGGGTTTTCGCTGGCGGCATTTTCCGCTGGCGCCGATGTACGCGCAACTTCTTTGAACATTTGCTCCGTAGAGTACTGGTTCATGATCCGGGTAATTTGCCGGTCTACTTCGTCCTTCGTTTGATAGGTTGCAAGCTGCTCCGTTAATGAGGTGGTTAATTTTTTTGATATGTCTGATGGTAAACTAACCGCTTTCAAGGCGGCAATGGTAAACCCGCGTTGTTCGATAAGAACAAAGGTGATCAGGCCGGCACCGGACTGGAGCCAGGGCTGGAGTTTTGCTGCTTCCAGTTTCCGAATATTAAAGGAGGCTTCGAAGTTAAATTGCGAATCGACATCTACGACCAGAAAAGGGATCGAATTCTTGCAAAAAAGGCCGTAGCGAAGGTTGCCGGATTTAAAGGCGTTTAATTCCTCGTTTGAGAGGCCCCGCAAGACGATCAGGACATCAAAGCTTGATTCATTGAATCGTACGGTACCGCCTTCGGCGCCGGTATTATAGCGGGTGTCGGGGAACGGTTGTCCCACTTGGTATGATATGGCCATATGTCAGCTTTTATGATAAAGAAGTTGTCGTTCAAGCCTTATATGGGAATGAAATGCGGTGGGTGGTTGGGACTGGGGCAAGTTAAGGAAACGGTGGCAATGTGAAAAATTTGCCCAATGTGGATACCAGGGGCGTGTTAATTTTTTTCCTCTTTGCGCTGCTCGGCTAATTTTCTGAGTTTGGCGATCTTTTCCTGGATTTCAGCCGTCAGGTTCATGCGCTCATTTGCTGTGTGCAGTTCCTTTGCGGAAATGGAGCCCGTGGCTGCTGCAGTCAGATAGGCATTGTGTTGGACAGGCGATACGTTGTCAAGGATTTCGACCAGGTTGAGAATGATGCCGTATAACACCATTCGACTGACAACAACATCGGGCTGGAAAAATATCGTATATTCCATTCCGTGGTTTCCAACAAGGGCCTGAACGCTCATCCGTGTCTCCCATCCGGTCCGAACTTCAATGTCTGCATCTTCGTCGTCCTCGTCCTCGTCTTCCTCGTCCTCCGTATCGGGATCAGTCAGAATCACCGGGCATTCCGTGAATTCAATCAGCACGTTGTTATTGAGCATTTTGTCTGTGAACGCATAACTGAATAGTTCGCCATCTTCCTCATTCTTTTCCCCAAAAAAATGAATGCCCTTTCGGGCCAATAGTAATTCCATAGGCATTCGTTGTAAAAACGAAAATACGTAAAATTGAAGCCCAACTCGGCGCAAGTATGTAATAACTGTTGTATTATATGTATTGCTTATAAATACAACACGATGTCTAAAATTTCTTTCTTTTGAAGGGGCAGCAAGAGAAACTGCTGTTCGAGGTAAGGCACTAACAGCGTTTTGATTTTCAGTTTGTTTCTATTTTTGTAAAGAATATTCAGCACGGATAACACGATGGCGTCCCTGTTTGCTGATACCTTGACTTGTAACGTCAGCAATTTAAAGAATTTTGATACGAAGGCAATAGCCGCCTCATCGCTCATTATCGTCGGTGCTAAACATTCACAGGCGCGGTTAAATGCATGACTTGTTTCAAAGTTGTCCTTTTCTGCAATACGCAATAGCAACTCCGGCCGCATGGGCATTTGCCTATAGTTTGCCCGTACGAGACTTTCGTGAATGCTGTCTAAAGTCTCTAAGGGCAGCGTTTGGTTTGTGGCGAGAAACTGCACCAGTCCTAACGACGGAATCCCGCTTACGCCGAAATCATTACGTCCGACAGCACGGAACACCGCGTCATCCGATATAAGCAGAGCATTCTGGTGTTTCGTTATAAGTAGGGCATCGTTAAAGCTCTTGCCAATAACGCGGTCCATTTCCGTTTTTTTGGTAAAATCATCTGGCAAAGGTGGCTGGGCCGGCTTTATGGATTTTTCAATGTTTTGTAACAAAAGCGTAAGGTTTTCGATGATTCTCTCTTTTTCCGGGACGGTCACAATTTGCCTTGAAAATTGGCCGTCCGTCTCTATTATATTTAAATCTTCCACATGTTTTCGAGTCTCTACGTCCTGTAGTTCGGCTTCAATTTCGTCGAGGGCGGATTGGGGTACGTATTTGTCGTTTTTTAGATGGTCCAGTATGGGGAAGCCGCCGGACTGTTGGAGTGTAAGCAGCGCTGTTACGTCAAAGACAAGGGGCATGTGCTCTTCAATCGATTTAATGCCCGATAACAGTTCATCTCTCGTGCCAATACTGAAAATTCCCAAATCAGGCAGTGCCACCAAACGGCTCCAATATTTGAGGGTGCTGACACCCAAACGCTGCGCGTTGGCACCAATGGTGGAGTGGCCTTTCATATACAGGTTATCGAGTGAGCGGATAAAAGCGTTCCCGCCCTTCATCGGTTTAAACACCTGGGATAGCATTTCAAGCGGGTTGGCGCCGGGTTCCATTTCGAGGACGCGGATAGGGCCGTCATTTCCAAATCGATTTTGGATTTGATCAAGGCTTTTGTGCACTGCGTGGGTATATTTCCACTGAATGCCCGTTACTTCATAGACGAGGTTGTTCCGTTCAAATTTGTCGCCGACCTGCTTGCCTATTAGCTGCTGTGCTAACGACTCGTGTGCTGCTATCTCAAGCTGATGTTGGGGCTGATCTACGATAATATATTCAAGCGTTTTCCCGGTGTTCGTTTTGAGCGCAACGGAGCTGTCAACGCTTACTGCTTGGGGATACCAGGTTTCGTGCGGGAGGTGCACCAATGTTGTCTGCAACTGCAAATAGCGGTGGTGGACCCATTCTTCGCCATAGTGTTGCATGCGAAGCTTGTAGCCAATTTCGAGCGCTTTCGCCGCCTCGCCTCCTTTGATATATGCTTCTGCAATACGGAATTGTTGATCCGCTGGTATGTGCTCATAATTTTTAATAGTGTCAAGTTCTTTCGTACCCAGCTCGTAAAGCGAGCGGTTGTAGAGGTTCATGGCTAGTTGAACGCGGAAGTAGGTGTCGTCAGGGTTGGTTGCCAGGAATTGCTGTACCACTTGGGCTGCATCTTCAAGCCGGCCAGTTTGTTCCAGTGTTAACATTTTGATTTGCGTTAACGCCGGATTCAGTGGATGGGTAGCTAACAGGTTAGTCGCCAGGTCATGGGCCTCCTTGAAATTGCCGGAATGAAATTCGGAGGTAATGAGACGCTCGGTCAGCTTGGAAAATACGTCCGTGTCAGCAGCATGACGTAAAACCTTAGCGGCGTTTTTAAAGTCTTCTTTCAGGATGAGGGCAGTTGAGATATCCCATAAGACGCTGTGCTCTGTGTCTTCCGTACAGAGTGAAACTGCATTTTGCAAATATTCTTCGCTTTTTTCC
>CBIHPC010000294.1:0-7217 GCA_966211305.1 uncultured Niastella sp. | reverse complement strand
CTTCCAGCATACCAACCGTATCCATGAGGCCCGGTCTCGCCTTTAGTATGCTGTCATAGAGGGGCTTGCCCTTTCCCGATTTTTTTAGACTGTCCATGTAACGCTTGAAATTCCTGACCTCCTTCATATCTTCCTCTGTTACCAGCACGTGTGGATACAGGTTTTCATCGCCGGTTTTATTTGCATGTTCCGGAACCGAAATGGCTTTTGGCTTCAGCGATGCATCCACCTTCATAGGATGCCAAAACGGCTTGACCATCAAATACACGCTCATACCTCCGAACACGAGGCATACAGCAATAAAAAACGCCTTTTTGCCTCCGGTAGAAAGTTTGGCTGTTTTACGATTTAGAAAGCCGGCGAGCTTTGTTTGCTTTTCGGTCACGTAATTGCTGACGCCGGACGTAAGCCTGCCAGGCCAACGTTTATCAGCCAACGTATTTTCTTGCTTCTTTTTCCGATTCCACCACATAACTAACGGTTTTCAGTTTTTAGATCCCTGTTTTCCAGGGTTTTCCAGCGCTCAATTAGAAATCCATGCGGGTTATGATCCGAGCGGGCTACATTGCGGAGGTACCCTTCGGTTACGAGGCTGCGTGTAACGACGGTAGATGGACGGATAATCTTCTGCTGCGCATAGCACTGAAAGTAAATTGGATGTTTATCCATATCGACCATCACGCTGTCAATCGTTATTTCCTGGGAGATGTTGCCAGAAATCAGATTACTGTAATAACTATTTTCTTTCAGGTTGTCGTACTGGATTTTTGCCGATTGATCGGCCAGGTACAATGCCTTTGTGATATTGGCCTGGATCACCTGATCGTCCGGATCGAGCGAGAAGAAATAGTGATGAAACATGCGTACGTGGTCACGCGCTTCAACTGGTATATTTTCCTTACGGTCAGACGCTACTGCCTCCAACACTTTGCCATTGGCCAGGATATAGATGCGCTGATTCGCCTTTTCGAGGACTTTCTCACTGGTATAGAGCGAATAGCTAGCGATGCATACACAGGCAAGCATCAGGAAAATGGAGAACAATTTAATATGCCGGAAGGCACTGTCGATATTCTTTAAATGCTTAAACATTCTGCACATATTTTTCAATCCCACAAAAAATTATTTACCTGAGAGGCGCCTTTCCAGGGCTGTTCCCATCGAGTGCGCGGCTTGAACGCTGGCAACCGTTTTATTGCCCAGCACGTTGCCACCACCACCTGCCTGTATGATATAGTTGGCAACCGTAGGAACGGTGAAATAGCCAACAATTCCAATGACCATGAAGACCATATAGGCAGCATCCGTTGCACCAAAGGAAGTATCACCGTTTTGGTAGACCTGCTGGATGTCAATCTTCAGCATGTTCTCCTGTATCTTACCGATGATGGCGCCGAAAATGTTGGCAACAGGCAACCACATAAAAATGTTGATATACCGGGCAAGCCAAGCCCTTAAGGTGTGTTGAAAACCATCGAAAACACTTAGACCAAATACCAACGGACCCAGAATCGCTAGGACGATCATGTAGAAAGTTCGTATGGTATTAATACAGAGGGATGCCGCTTCAAATAAGACCTGCAAAACTATGCTCAACCATTCTTTTATGGAGTTACGGAAATTGTACATGGCTTTTTCGGAATAGAAGCTAATACGGTTACCAATATCCTGAAGCCAGTTTTGGTTATCTTCCGGGAAATTATACTTATACCATTTGTCGTAGTCTCCACTTCCATTCTCCCCGACGAACATTTTCCACTTTTCTGTCTTCTTTATAGCCTCTTCCTTCATTTTGAGCAACTGGGCTACTGCCTGGTTGGACGTCTCCACCATCTGACCTGTACCCTTAACCGTAGGCTCCATAACGAACCGAATCATGTCAATGACCATCGTGAAATTTAAAATCGCAAAACCGATCACAAACGGCCTGAGCAAAGGGTAAAAATCGATGGGCTCCGCTCGTGCAATGTGTCCCCATACCCGATAAGCAATGTACCAGGTAGCTGCAAACCCGGCAATGCCCCTCCCCACATCACGAAGCTCCCTGCACAGCGGGTACATCTCATTGTACAAATCCGCCAGTACCTGATGCAGGCTTTTGATTTCACCGGCCATACCGCCCTGAGCGAACGTTAAGGCCGGGGCAATGAGCATTGCCGCAAGGCATAGCAATGCCTGTCGAATTATTTTTTTCATACATGTAATGATTTACCGTTCTTTTCCTCAATTCCAGCGCTGCTGGTAATTCATTTTATACCTGAAATAATGCGGGACATTTCCACCTCATTCTTTTCTTTGGTCCGCTGCTTGCTCAGCAGGTAGGCGTTACTGTTGAAGTGCCTAAGAAAACCCAATTGATCTTCCATCTCAGCAAAAATGGAGTCAATCGCTTTGATCCGTTCATCATCCGACATACGAAGTTTACCGGCCGTAATTACCATTAGCAAGTCATCAAGGTTATCCAGACTTCGGTCAAATAGATTTTTATACACTTTCGACATGTACTCAATTTCAGTAGGCGTGAAATTCTTATCGTCCCTGAAATAGTTGTACGCGGTTTGATACTCTTTCACAATACGGATTTGGTATTGGATAATATCCGCAACACGCTTGTACCTTTGAACAGCAGGACTAACACCTAAAAGATTCTGAAGAAACAGATCATGGATGCTGAAGTTCCCTTCGGAGATATTCTTAATCGTGTTATATCCTTTCGTGATAATTTCATAACCATCGTACATCTTCTGCAGGATACTTTTCAATTGGGCGAGCTTTTCTACATTCAACAGCAGTTGCTGAATCTCAAATTCCTGTGCAGCTACCCTCGTCGGCTGTGCCAACAGAAAAAATCCCAAAGCACATAAAAACACTCTCAACTTTTTCATACACCACAGTTTTATTCAATGCCATATAATTTTTTCAACAAATAGGACTCCCGCGCAGCTTGCGTACGCTGGTACGCCAGAGCACCAGCCTGACGGCAAAACGAAGCTGTAAAGGATAGCTGTTCTTTCGTATCCCCGTAGATCCTGTCAATGAAGTCCATGCGTTCATCATCCTTCATTTCCATTTCACCGGAGGTCAGAACCCTGGTGAGATCGTCGAGGTTTTGGAGGGACGCCGATTTGACGTTAGCATATACAGCAGAAATATACTGGCGTTCAGTTGCAGAGAACTGGCCGCTTTCAGTTGAGAATTTGAGAAGTTCTTTAAAATTTTTGAGGATGGTTGCGTGGTCAGAAATAATAACGGCAACCCTCGAATAACTGCCAAAGGCGGGATTTACAGCGCGTAGTGAACCAAAGTAGCCATTGTGCAAATTAAAATCCCCCTGTTTAATGTCCCCGATTAACCGGGTTCCATCCTTGACAATGGTATAGCCCTTTTGCAGGTAACCGGCGTATACCTGCAGAGCTGCAATTTGATTAACCAAATACTCTATCTGCGTCTTTTTTTGCCGGAACCATTCCTTCCAGGTTTGTCCATAGGACACCTGCACGCTTACCGTAAAGGCAAGCACCCACAACATCTTCTTCATAATATATGCTTTTACATTCTCACAAAATCACGTCACACTGCATATCGAAGCCTGATGACTATTGGAGGCCGTACAGTTTCTTTATAACCTCGATTTCACCTTTGGCTGTCGCCCGCTGAATACTTACAAACTTATTTTGCTCATTGTATTGATCCAGGTCACGTTTATTGGTAGCAATATTCTCCGCGGCCCTATTAATGATCTCCATTCGTTTCGCATCCGTCATTTGGGTAGAAAATGAGTTAATGACCAGATATACCTGATCGATATTTTTCAGACTGGATTCCAAAATCGCTGAATACATCCGGTACATCCGGTCGATTTCCTCGGGCGTAAAGTTTTTATCTTGCCGGAACAATGCGTAGGCAGCTTTGTAATCTGTTACAATCTGCGCCTGCATCTGAATGATCTCTTTTACTTTGTGATAGGTGGTTAAAGCATTTTTTACACGCCATAGTTCATCAAAATAATTGTCATACAAATCCTTTTGCTTTTGCACCCAATCACTAATCTCGTCCAATTTCAGTTTGGACATGGTATTTTCCACCGTCTTTTGGGCATTTTGCAACCAGATAGTAGCATTCTGGAGTCGCTGGATTTGCAAATCCATTGCTTTGATAGCTTTAATGACGGCAGCTTTTATAACTTCTACAATAGGGTCCTGGGCCCTGCTTTGAACCGGAATCACCATTGTAAACCCGCACAAAATCAAAACACACATTTTCTTTTTCATGGTCATTCAATTTTATTGTATTCGTTATTGTCCATTAGTAAAATTCTTTTGTTTATATCGAAAGCGATCACAAGGCCAGTATTGTTTACGAATAGTGTTTTATCCCCCTCCCGAAAACTGCCAGTCCAATCTGCCGACCTCGATTGATCCGGTTCTTTTTTTCCGTCGAGCATCCGCCTGATAAGCGTAGAACGTTTGATTAAAAACGTCTCGCTACCAGCGTCCGTTTGCTTAGTAATTCGAAGGGTATCACTGCCAGATGATTTCGTGTTTTCGGATATACCCTGAGAAAATGCCCGTACATAGGTACCCGGTATAAATTCTAATACTGCATTTTTATTCATTTTATCCGCTTGTTGTTCCTGAGTGGAGCCATCACTACAAGCATAAACGAGCACAGCAATTGCAAGGGTCAGTGTTATGTTTTTCATTTTTTAGGTTTTTGATTACAAAAAAAAGTCTAACAATTTGCCATTTTTTTTCATGTTTTCCACAACTCTAACCCCAATCGTTATCCACATTTATCCATTAAAAAGGCACATTATTGTTCGCCCTGGGAAGCCACGTACTCAATCGCCTTCCGGTAGTCGCCCCCAAACTTCTCGACCGCCTGGAGAACCTGCAATTTTTCTTTTTGGTCGGATGTATAGGTAAAATATTCTTGTCTTGATACCTCAAGGCGGTATACCTTGGAATAGGAGCTGCCCAGTCCCACCCACAGTTCCTTGTACCGGCGACCTGGTTCGGGCGATTTGTTCAGGCTCAGGATCTCCGCCTTCTGTTTTTCTGTAATTCCTAGCATCTGTTGTATCAGGTCGAACTTATTCTGGTACTTTGACTGATCGAGCAGGATTTTCACATCGGCGTTATTAATAATTGCCTGCTTGATAATATCCGAACTGATTATGTCTTCGATTTCCTGGGTTACCAGGCCAACGGAACCGGCGAACTTCCGGACCGTCTTAAAAAGATATTTAATATATTCAGCCATGCCTTCCCGAGCGATGGCCTTCCACGCTTCTTCAATGACGATCATTTTCCGTACTCCCTTCAATTTCCGCATCTTCTCAATGAAGGTTTGCATAATCGTTATGGTCACAACGGGGAACAAAATCGGGTGATCCTTAATGTTATCCAGTTCGAAGACTAAGAACCGCTGGTCCAGCAAGTCCAGGTTTTCGGTGGCATTCAGCAGGAAGTCAAATTCACCACCCCGATAGTAGGGGCGCAACACATATAAAAAGTTCGTCACATCAAAATCCTTTTCCTTGACCTGGTCCGCTTTCAGTACATCGATATAGTCAGACTGCAGAAACTCATAAAACGTATCGAAGCAGGGAAACAGATCGGGTCGTTCCTTTAGCCGGTTGTAGTAAAGCTGCAGGGCATTGGACAGGGCGACATATTCACTCCTGTTGAAGTTTTCGTCACTGCGTTTCCAAAGGGCCAGCAACAAGGTTTTGATCGACTCCTTTTTTTCGGTATCAAGCGTTTCCCCGGCTTTGATGAAAAACGGGTTGAACTTGATCGGGTTATGTTCGTCATAGGTGAAGTAATAGCCCTTCATCAATCCGCAGGTGATATTATACGAATGCCCCACATCCACAATCAAGACATGCGTACCCTGTTCGCAGTAGGAACGGACAATATGGTTGGTCAGGAAAGATTTGCCGCCGCCTGAGCCCGATAAACAAAAAAGGTTGCGGTTCGACGTTAGGCCGCGTTCCATCGGCTCCTGCCAAAGGTCTGTGTGAACCGGCCTGCCCGTCAGCCGGTCGCCTAACCGAAGACCAAACGGGCTAATGGAGCTCCTGTAATTCGTCTCCAGGTTCAAAAAGCAGCACGCCTGTTCGGCAAACGTGTCAAACGCGTCGTTTAGCGGGAAGTCGCCGGCGTTACCTGGGATGCCCGCCCAGTGGATTTGTGCCGCACCATCCAGTTCCTGTTTGGGGCTCGCGTCCATCTGGGCCAAGGCAGAACTCACCAGGTTTTTGAGGTCTTTCAACCTTTCTTTTTCCTCTGTCCAAACCAGCACGTTAAAGTGTGCCCGTACCGGTAACCGCTGCTGGCTGATCGCCTCGTTTAAAAAATCATTGGTAGCATCCCGGGCAATGGCGTTTTCCCGGGAATAAGCAGATAGCGATTGCAGCCGCAGGCGTTTGCTCTCCAACTGCTTGATCGTTTTCTGCGCGTCTTCGATGAATATAAACTGGTTGTACAGGTGGTTGCAGGGAAGTAATTGGCCTAATACAGAGGCAAACCCGACACTGAACTTCGTACGCTCCGTTGAAAACTTATCATAGTTGATCCGGGAACCGCAGTGCGAAGGAAGATCAGCCGCATCAGCCAGCGTATAAAGCTGGCAATGCTTGTCACCCACCCGTACACCATCCTGAAAGTTGATATCGTTCAAATAAACGCCCGCACCATCGGGTTGTAGGTTCATATACCGTTCAATAAGCCCGGCCCGTTCATCCGTACCCGCAAGTTCATCGGTTGTAAGGCGCCGTAAGGTCAGGAAGCCGCTGTCATGAAGGATACGGCAAAACTGGCCAACGGCGTCAAAAAATTCCTGCACCACTTTTGGCTTGACCGATTCTTCCGGTACGATCGAGCTGCGAATCAAATTGGAGAATAGCGAGCTGCCTGCCTTGCGGCCTGCCGGCTTTTTCGTCAGCATAATGTAACAACTGTGGTCGAGGTAAGGCCGGTCCATAAAAAATCGCTCACTGCTTCTGCCAAGGAAGCTCCCTTCAGCCTCAAAATCGGCCTTTACCTTCGACTCAGTGAACCAGTCCTGCTTGTGAAACACGCACTGTTTGGGCAAGACTTTGATTGCTTTAATAAACGTCTGATGCAGGGTCTCATACTCCTGATCACTCAACGTGAATAGTTCAGGAAGTGTCACCTCAAATGCCACCGTCACATCCCCCTGCTTCGACAATA
>CBIHPC010000293.1:0-7322 GCA_966211305.1 uncultured Niastella sp. | reverse complement strand
GTTACAATTTGATCCAGTTCGTCGAGGTCTTCGTTTTTCAGTGCAACACAGCCATTGGTCCAGTTGGTAAAATCGTCAACCACGAGGTCATCATTAGGCCATGTGCCGTGAATGGCAATACCGCCGCCTATTTTGGCGCCTTGCGGGATGATGCCTTTGGCTTTGCGTTCTTTGAATTTGCTCCAGCTTTCCTGGTTAGGATAGTCGAGCATAAGCATCTTATGCCACTTTTGATGAGGTTTCCTTGAAATGATCTTAAATGTGCCTTCAGGTGTGCGGCGATCACCTTCTCTCATTTTATCGGAAAGGTCTTTGTTGCCAAATACTACCGGATACGTAGCGTACCAGCCTTCTGCATCAAATACCTGCAACTCGTAATCCGACTTATCTACAACGAGATACACATCCCCGGCAGGCTTCGATCTTAGCACGTTCTTTTTAATAACCCTTTTTTCAATGGTTTTAAAAGCCGCTAATCCTGAAACGATAATAATAATTACAACAGCAAAGAACCACTTAGATTTCATAAGTAAACCTGGTTTTAAGCGTAAAGACCAAGCAAATGATTAATGGGTTTAAAAATAAAAAAATTTGTTTTAGTTATCCCATTTATGGAAAAACCGGGATGTTCACAAAACAAAACGCAAGGAGATCCCAACTTATTTTTTTGCGAATGGCCTTTTAACAGTTTTTTTATCAACAGGAATGCCAAAGTTTATTGAAATTGAAAATCAGTGTTTGAAACAGGGATTTTTTATAAAAAAATAAACCGGCATTTTTCAACACCGGTTTTCATTCATGGCTATATTACTTAATCTTCATCAATATCCTAAACGGAACCCGAAGTTATACGGTGTTTGATCGAGGCCTTTTTCGAACATGCTTTGTGAGGCAAGCGACCCGTATAATTTAACCCATCCCAGGTTTAATTCACCTATATACGATAGCTTCCAGGGGCGCAGGTCAAAATCATCGCGATTCTTTTGTTTGCCATCGGTATTGGTGATCGTTTTTTGGCGGCTTGCATACAGGTAACCTGCGCTGACACCCGCACTAAAACCAAATCCCCTTTTTTTATGCGGTGTAAAATTGAAGTTCAACATTAAGGGAACCGTTAAGTAATCAGCCGCCAGTTTATTCTTTGAATAATTCCTGGTATTGTCGAGCGCTACACTGGTGGGACTGGTATTGTATTTTATCGGTTCCTTGTACCTGTAGTTGTTTAGTTCGAGCCCGATGCCATACTTCAGGTTAACCACACCTTTGATTACATTCAGTTTTTGCATGAACGCCCAGATGTTTACGTTCACCGATTTGCTGTTTCGGAGTTTAAACTGGTCTTTACCCAAACCGTGCGCGAAGTCGTTTACCGGATAGTTTGTGTTATCGGTATAATTGTTGAAACCAAGGTCAACGATCCACCAGTTGGTAGTTACGCGGGAGGTTTTTTTACGTTTGTGAACTTCAACCTTAACCTCTACTTCGGTACTTTTTTCGCTTTTATCGGTTTTTGTAGAAAGGATCATGCCGCCTACTTTAATGGTATCGGTTTCGCTTTTGGTTGAATCGGTTTGGGCCAGGCCGGTTATGAACATAGTGATCCCTGCCAGGAGTGTAATTGCCTGTTTCATGTTTCTTATTTTAACTTTTTTATGGTATTAATTTAAGGCTATCTCGAGGTTGGCTATGCGGATACCTTTTTTCCCATTTTCTTCAGGGTTGGTAACCTTGTCAACTACCCGTGATACTTTGCGGAAAAAGCCCCGCAATGGTGTTTTGTTTATTGGAGCATTCAAAACGTAGTGTGATGACTGATCAGGTTCATCATCGTTTTTTGAAGCTACTGTATGAACAGCCAAAGGTTCAGCGATCGTGTGTTTTATAATGCTGGTTTTAACAGCGGGTTCTTCATGTGTATTGTCAACAGCCACTTCAATCAGTTTGGGTTGAATAGCGATATCGTTCTTTTGAGGATCCTTCACCGGTGTTGGCATGCTTACCTGTTGTACGTATGAGGGTTCCTGTTTGTTACTCTTTTCTACAATATTTTTTTTGCCGTTGCTTACCAATATTTTTTCAGCCGGTTGTTTGCTGCCGGTAGTTGTTTTGGCCAGGGCAGGTGTTGCCATATCTGCAGTGCCTTTATCAGTGTTTGTTGATTGTGCTTCAACGTTACCGGGCGTTATCACCTGCGGTTCTTTTGTTTTACCGGTTACAGATCCCGGTGAATTTGATTTACCGGCGAATTCCGGTTGGCCTGTATTGATATTATTGGCTATGTACAGGGCCAGGCTGCCAATTACAAGTAATGCAATGGCTGCAGCCGACAGGCGCCACCAGGGGAATGCTATTACCCTGTTATCATCTTCTTCGGTGCGGTACAGGTATGTTTTGCCTGGGAAACTGAGGCTGTTGTCAGGCACTAATTTCACCTGTTGTATCAATTCGAATTCAGCCTGGTATTGCGGATGATGATATACGAATTGTTCTACCTTTTCTTTTTCCGCATTCGTTAATTCGTCATCGCCGTATAATACAAAGTATTCTTCGCAGTTCTGATCGTTTATTGGTGATTTTGCAGCGGCGCCTTTGAAGAGGAGTTCTTTTGGTTCGAAAACAATATGGTCGTTGGGGCGTAAAACCGATTGCTGCAGCATCACCATTTCTTCTTCCAGATCGGGGTTTTCTTCAATGAACTGTTCAACAGCTTTACGACAGGTGTCGTTCAGTTCGTCATCAACGTACATTACAAAATACGCCTCGTAGTTATCGCGGGTGATAACCAGTCCCTGTCCTCCGCCTGTGTGGGCCGAGAAGTCGTCAGTTCTTATATAGTAATAGTTAAATGACATTTTCAGGTTTTACCAGATAGTTTTTTAATTGAATACGGGCCCGGTGCAAATAAACTTTTACCTGGCTTTCGTTGAGCCCGGTAATTTGTCCGATCTCTTCATACGAATAGCCCTCATAATCTTTCAGCAATACCAGTGCACGGCTCGTTTCGTTTAACCGACTCAGTGCTTCTTCGAGAATTTTCCGGGTGTTGTATACGGGTTTGTCGTATACCTGTGTTTCTTCCTTGAATGCTGAGTGTAACTGAACCCGTTTAACTTTCCGCAGGTGATCTATCATTTGGTTATAGGCAACCGTAAACAGGTAACTTTTACATTTGGCATTGTCTACATCCGCTCTGTTCCGCCACATTTTTTCAAATGCCCCCTGAACAACATCCCGGGCATCCTCTTCATGACGAAGATTTTTAAGGATGAACCGGTACACGTTGTCCGCATACTCAGTAACGCATTGATTGTATTCTTTTTCGGTCATAAGCAGAAGCTGCTGTAGTGCTGTTTGTAGTGATACGTTCGGGGGTAACGGATAGTTACAAAGATTTTAAAAAAAAATAAAAAAGACCCCATTTAGCGGAGTCTTTTATAACGATATGTTGATTGTCATAATGTTAGAATTGAGCATTCGATGCAAAGGCGCGGCTTAACGACTCCCAGATGAGGAAATCGCTGCTGCTTTGTGTTTTTCTGTTGCAGCATTCTTTATCCGATTGGGAACACTCCCGGCTTACCGGTTTTTTTGAAGTGTGCGTTGTGGCAAAAACGAATATACCAGCCAAAGCCACTGCTAATATGAGGGTTGAACGGATAAAGGTTTTCTTCCACATAATGAGTCGTTTTGTATTATAAGACGAAGTTATTGGGATTTTGTTACAGTTTTTATAATAAAAAGTTAGAATTACCACAAAGTGGTATTTGCCATTTATCAAATGTGAAAATAACTAATGCTTTATGAATTAGTTAGGTGCTTGCTGTTAGAACAGGGAGCAGGCCGGCGGGAAAAATAACATGGATGGAGGTGGAAAAACACCGGACGAAAATTGGTTGGAAGACAGGACCGGCTGCTTTCTCCGGTTACCGGCTTGCGCCCGCCCGTCGGTTGCCGTTTCGCATGCATTCCATTATCGAATTATCTCATTATCGAATTATCTCATTATCGAATTATCACATTGACTATTATTACATTTGTGGCATTACAAAAAACTACATGCTCCATGAACGAAAAATTAGTAAAACGTCTGGCCGTTGAGCTGGATGAGATAAAAGCTGCCGGTTTATACAAAACAGAACGCATAATTGAGTCGCCGCAGGGCGCTGAAATTATAGTGAATGGCAAAACGGTGCTAAACTTTTGCGCCAATAATTACCTTGGTCTGTCGTCACATCCCCAGGTAGTTGATGCTGCTAAAAAATACATTGATTTACGGGGTTATGGCATGAGCAGTGTGCGTTTCATATGCGGTACACAGGATATTCATAAAGAACTGGAAGAAAAGATATCCGCCTTTTTGGGTACTGAAGACACAATTCTTTACGCGGCTGCTTTTGATGCCAACGGCGGCGTGTTTGAGCCTTTGTATAACGAGCAGGACGCCATTATTTCCGATGAGTTGAACCATGCTTCCATTATCGATGGCGTTCGCCTTTGTAAAGCACAACGCTTCCGTTATAAGCATAACAATATGGCCGACCTGGAAGAGAAGCTGAAAGAAGCGCAACCGGCCCGTAACCGCATCATTGTTACCGACGGATCCTTCAGCATGGATGGTACCATTGCCCAACTGGACGCTATAGTTGCGCTGGCTGAGAAATATGATGCGGCCGTTATGATCGATGAAAGCCATTCAAGCGGCTTTTTGGGTAAAACAGGCCGCGGTACGCATGAGTACCGGGGGGTAATGGGTAAGATCGATATCATTACCGGTACCCTCGGCAAGGCGCTGGGTGGGGCTTCGGGTGGTTTTACCAGCGGACGCAAAGAGGTTATAGAAATGCTGCGTCAGCGTTCACGGCCCTATCTGTTCTCCAATACGCTGGCTCCGGGCATCGTTGGCGCATCCATTGCCGTGCTCGACCTGCTGAGCGAAACCACCGAATTGCGCGATAAACTTGAATACAATACTAAATACTTCCGTACCAAAATGACGGAAGCCGGTTTCGATATTAAACCGGGCGATCATCCTATAGTGCCTATCATGCTGTATGACGCCGTTATAGCCCAGAATTTTGCCGCCCGCCTGCTCGATGAAGGTATTTATGTTATCGGCTTCTTTTATCCTGTAGTGGCAAAGGGGCAGGCCCGCATACGTGTGCAGCTGAGTGCGGCGCATGATCAAAAACACCTCGATAAGGCTATTGCCGCATTTGCCAAGATCGGTAAGGAACTGGGGGTGTTGGGGAATGTTGAAAAGCTGACAAGTTAATAAGTTGACCAGGAAGGTGCCGGCAGGTGCACAAGTTGGTAAGCGTATGAATCGGTCGTATATATATTGAAAATGACCTGTAAATTTTAAGTCCGGGAGGTGCTTCAGGGAAAGCATCTCCCGGACTTTTTTTCTCTCTGATGGCGCCCTCACGAATGCCTGCAAATCAGCAGGCTGTTTGGCTTACTGAGAGCAGCATTCTGCGTTAAGCGGTTGGCATTAAGCGTTTATTTCGCTGCAATCATACTTATTTCAACATTCACATTTCTGGGCAGTCCTTTCACGGCAACGGTTTCCCGGGCGGGGAAATTACCGGTGAAGTACTTGCCATACACTTCATTTACGGCGTTGAAAAGCGACATATCGCTCAGGAAAATGGTGGTTTTAACAACATGGCTGAAATCGTAGCCTGCTTCGGTTAACACCGCGTTCAGGTTCTTCATCACCTGTTCGGTTTCACCGGCCACATCTTTAGCTTCAACAGTGCCGGTAGCCGGGTTAATGGGTACCTGGCCTGAAATGAATAACATGTTACCGGCCTGTACGGCCTGGCTGTAAGGACCAATAGGAGCTGGCGCCTGGGTGGTTGTGATGATGTTTTTTTGCATAATTCAAAGATAAGGCAATGGGCGATAGGCGGGTATAACCTGCAACAGGCCCTGTATCAGGAAGCATGCCTAATTTAACAATAGTCACATTGTGTCATATTGATCATTCATAATAAAAGGTTTTCTTTGCGGGTAAATTCAGGAAACCCATGACAGTGGCCATTTTAACCGATGATCTATTAAAAGATGACCTGCTTGCCAGGAAACTACCCGAAGATATATCGCCTGTTTGGGTAGACTCAGTACGGGCATTGACCATTACCGAAGCCGATGTGTATATAGATCTGTTGTTTGAACCGGATGCGGAAAGAACACAACACCTGAAAAAATTATTGCCCAAACCGGTTATTGTAAATGCCGTTAGTGTAACAACTCAAAAGATAGGAGCCGGCTTTATCCGCATCAATGCATGGCCCGGTATGTTACAACGAACAGTGATGGAAGTGGCGTTGCCGGCTGCTGTTGATGAAACTGTTATTAAGGATCTGTTCAACCGCCTGCAATGGAATTATGTAGTGGTGCCTGATATTGTGGGTATGATCACTGCAAGAGTGTTGGCTACTATCATAAACGAAGCCTATTACACATTAGGTGCGCAGGTAAGCACCCGCGAAGAAATCGATATAGCAATGAAGCTGGGTACCGGCTATCCTTATGGTCCATTCGAGTGGAGCGCAAAAATAGGACTGAAGCGTATATATGAACTGCTCACTGAATTAAGTGATGAAGATAAACGTTATACACCCGCGCCGCTGCTTGCGCAGGAGGTGGGTTTGAAAGGTTGAATGGGTGGCAGGTTGAAGGAAGTGTACCCCATTCGCAATAGCGCACCAAATAAAAAACTTAGTACAAAAGAACATAAGTAAAGAAAGATGATCTTAAGTATAGATACCGCTACCGATGAGGCCATAGTAAGTTTATCAAAAGACGGGAGTGTAATTGCTACGTTGGAGAACAATGCACAGAAAGACCATGCAGCCTGGATACAGGTGGCTATCAACATGTTATTACAGAAAGAAGGTTATACCATGCAACAACTGCAGGCTGTAGCCGTAACGGCCGGGCCAGGCTCCTACACAGGCTTACGTGTGGGCATGGCAACTGCAAAAGGTTTATGTTTTGCGTTACAAATACCACTCATAACAATTAATACATTACAGGTAATGGCAGGCGCAGCCATAGAACAGTGGTTATTTAAAGCTTCGCATATGCAAGCCCCGCTGTGTTTTTGCCCAATGATAGATGCGCGCCGTATGGAAGTTTTCACCGCGGTATACGATGAGAACTTACAGGAGATCATTGCCCCTAAAGCGATGATACTTGACGAATTATCTTTTAAAGAAGCGTTAAATAACCGATCGCTCATATGCTTTGGAAATGGCAGTTTAAAGTGGAAAAATGTAAGCAGGTATCCTAACGTTCTATTTATAGATGAAAAAATA
>CBIHPC010000292.1:0-7327 GCA_966211305.1 uncultured Niastella sp. | reverse complement strand
GAGCGAGCCATATATTTTTCATTTTTTTGCGGGGCTGACCTTTTTGGTCAGCCCCACCTGTACTGACCAGTTGATATATACTTATTTATTCACGGTATCTACCGCTTTCTGAGAGTCCGCTGCGTTTTGCAGGCTGGCTGGGGCGTTCTCAACAGGGCTTTGGCCTGCGCCGCCGCCAAACTGTTTTTCCCAATCGGCCATCTGCATCATCATCTGGTAGGAAGAAACGATGTCCTGTGCAAACACTTCCTGTTTTTCTGACAATATGCCGCCTTTGCCATTCATATAGTTCATGGCGTTCAGTGCCAGTGTTTCATTATTCGCACCTCCATCACCGAGCGAGCGGTAATATTTCATCTGTTGTTCCAGGTCGGTTTTAACCGATTTGCCCACTTTTTTAGCCAGTTCCAAATCGCCGCTGCGGTAAGCAGCATACAAATACGTCATGGTAACCCGGTTGTGGAAGTTGCCGCGGTTCGACGTCATGCCGTAAGGAATATTTTCTTCCCGCACCTGGCTATCATATTTGCGCAGCTCTTTGCGGGCTGAGTCGGTTTTACCGGCATCAACCAGCGCCATGCCCAGGAAGGCATGCGCCTGGCGAAGGCTGTTCAGGTGGCGGCGGTTCTCTTCGTCGAAGTAAACATTTGGTTTGCCGGCGTTGCCATAAGCAAAATTTTCCATGATGTTTTTGTACGATACATCCAGCTGCACGTTGGTGCCTTCAACAGGCACAAGGCGGTAAGCAAGGCCTTCCATACGTACGTATTTCTCAAGGCCCAGGTCTTCCAGCTCCTGTGTAGAGGTGAAGTATATAGGACGTTTCCATTTATTTCCGGCAATAATGGCCAGCACAGCCAGGTCATTCTTTTGCAGGTAGCTTCGTTTAATGTCGAGTTTCAGTTCGCTTACCACGCTGTCGCCGGGATTGAGCGGGATATTCTTTTTCACCCATTCCACATCAACCGGAACGCTCACTTTGTTAACGGGCAGAATGTTCCCAAAATCCTCTTCATTCATTTGCATGGTGTATTTGGGGTCATCGCTGCCGGTAACGTTCTTCAGCAGGTCGTACAGGTCGTAGTATTTATTTTGATCGAACCCGGCCAGCGGAGCGTTATAACCCATGCGGCTGAGGTAAGAAGCCGTGAACACCACATTTCTTTTATCGCCCTGAATTTGTTCGGGAGTGAAGATCACATCGGTTGGCGCGCTTTCGTTCACTTTGTAACGCAGCTCATTGATGTACCAGTCGGTACCCAACAGGCTGTAGTTGATCACCCGCAGGTCGAGACGGTTTTTTTCCACTTCCTGCGCATACCAGAGGGGGTAGGTGTCGTTATCGCCAAATGAAATAAGGATACCTTCTTTGGCGCAGCTTTGGAGGTAATCTTTACCAATGTCGCGGGCCAGCGTTTTTTTGCTACGGTCATGATCGTCCCATTCCTGTGAAGCCATCAGTACCGGTACTGCCAGTAAGCAAACGCCCAATGCCAGGTAGTCGGTAACAGGCCCTTTGAGGTAACGGCTTAGTTGCTCGCGTACCCAAATTACGCCAAGGCCGATCCAAACGGCAAATGCATAGAACGAGCCCACATACGCATAATCACGTTCGCGTGGTTGCTGGCCGCTTTGGTTCAGGTAAATGACGATGGCCAAACCGGTAAAGAAGAATAACAGGAAGTTGATAAGCCAGTCGCGTTTGTTGCGGTTCAACTGGAATAAAAATCCTAATACGCCCAATATAAATGGCAGGAAGAATAATTTGTTATTGGCTTTGTTCTTTGAACCGGCAGTTTCGGGCAGTTCGGCCGGCGTACTATGGCCGAATATGTTTTTATCGATAAAGTTGATGCCGCTGTTCCAGTTACCATCACGGCGGTTACCAAAGCCCTGCAGGTCGTTTTGTTTACCGGCAAAATTCCACATGAAATAACGCCAGTACATCCAGCGGAACTGGTAATCGAGGAAGTACCGGATGTTGTTCATAAAGCCGGGTTGTTCATCGGCCGACAAACCACCAAAGGTGCGGTACACATACTCCTGGTTGCGCTCGTTGCCATTATCCCACATCCGCGGGAAAATGTGCGGGCCAATTTTATCTACATCCCAGTCGGGGTGTTGTTGTGCCAGCTGTTGTTTATCTTCTTCCGAAGGTTTGGCGCTGAAGTCCTGTTTACGGGTTTTACCGGCTACTACGTATTTGTCTTCTCCTTTTACATACAGGTCGCCGGTAGTTACGAAGGGCGAGCGGTAAACGAAGTCGGGGCCATATGCCACCGGCCAGTCGCCATATTGTTCACGGCTCAGGTAACCAACAAGGCTCACCGGGTTGTCGACATTGTACATGTCTACCGAAGGGTTGGCCGATGACCGTACCAGGGTAGTGAAATAGGTTGAATAACCCAGAATGAGGAAAATGGCCGACCAGAGGCCGATCTTCAAAAATGAAATGATATTATCTTTTGAGTAGTAGCAAATAGCGATAAGTACACCCAGGCCCAATACCAGGGCTATAAAGGTTCCGGCTGAGTGTATGAAAGGGAAACAGAACAGCAATACGATGGCCGATAACCAAACAGGGAAGACGGTAAACTTCTTCACCTGGGCTTCGGTGAACCGGAGACCGAATATCAGCAAAATGGTCAGCAGTACAAAGTAGGTACCGAAACCAACAAAGAAGGGGGTACCCAGGCTGTTCACGAAGAAGATATCGAACTGACCGGCGCCTTTGATAGACCATTGAATGATGGCTACCTGTACCAGGCCGGTGATAACGCAGCCAAGTAAGAAGGCGGCAATGATACCCCGGCGGGTAACTTTATAACGTTTGAAATAATATACCATTACAATGGCGGGAATGGTCAACAGGTTCAATAAGTGCACCCCTATAGACAAGCCCATCATGTAAAATATGAATATCAGCCAACGGTCGGCGCGGGAAAATCTATGGCCGTCGGTTTTGCTTTCCTGGTCAACCTCGTGTTCCCATTTCAAAATGGCCCAGAAAACCACGGCGGTGAACAGGGACGACAGGGCGTACACCTCACCTTCAGCGGCGCTGTACCAGAAAGAATCGGAAAAAGTATAGGCCAGGGCGCCCACGGCGCCGGCGCCCATAATCGTGATAAGTTGTTGTTGAGAAAAGTCGGTTCCATCTATTTTTACCAGTTTGCGGGCAAAATGGGTGATGGTCCAGAAGAGGAACAATATGGTGAACCCACTGGCGATGGCGTTCATGAAATTCACGCCGAGTGCGGCATTGGCGGGATTGTCGCCAAAAAGGACGATGAAAAAGCGGCCCAGCAGAATAAAGAGCGGGGCGCCGGGCGGGTGGGGGATCTGGAGTTTATAGGCACTGCTGATAAATTCACCGCAGTCCCAGAAACTGCCGGTTGGTTCCATAGTGAGGACGTACACGCTACACGCAATCAGGCACACAACCCAACCCACTATGTTGTTCACTCGGTTAAAATTCATAAAGTGTTGGTTTAAAAGAATGGGCAAATATAAGTTCTATGTTTTAAGTTTCAGGGTCAAAGTTTAAGTTAACTGTTAGATTATTTGGGGGTTATACCCCTTAATACCCAAAAGGAGAGCGTAATTTAGCAGGGTTGAGCCGGAAGGGAAGGTATTTTGTGAAGAAAGACGCCCGTGAAGAAGAGGATTATGCCCGTAACGACCACATGGTGAACAGGTTGCATGGTGAAAACAGCGGGGATTGGGGTGCCCTGTTGAGATGTTAAGAATTGCACCAACCCGGAAGCTGGTGCAATTGTAAAATTTTAATACTTAAGGCAGGTATCCAATACAGGAATACAGCCTTTTTTAAAAATAGGCAATTACTGTCCTAATGTAATGGCAAAAGCAGTTGCGTTTGTTGTACCGGTGGTCAGCGTAACGGGCGGATTTCATCACGATAAGGTTATTTGGTCTCAGTGTAACGTTTACAGGTACAAGTTACACTTTTTGCAAACGAACGCAAATTAAAATTGATAATGGTGTAATTAAAAAATAAGAAGTTGTGTGACTTAATTGATGTTGGTAACGACGATGTATAGTTGGATTTATAGGTGAGGAATTATTGGTACGGAAAATTTTCCCGATAATTTCCATCCGGTGTTTTTTCCTCAATCTGTAAGGGTATTGTTGATGAACTTTTATGATTTGCTATGTTCCGTATATACCTTCGTACGGTCGAAAACCTTTGGCGATGTAAGAAGGATGGTGGTTCACGATGGGCACCAAGGACCCAAAGAGATTACATTATCATGGTGCGAATACCGGAAGCAGCTAAAAGATCGGCAAAGGAAAGTCAGGAGCAGTTGAAGAGATACCATTTAATGAAAAAAGCTACCATTTCTGATAGCTTTTTAATTTTCTGTGAACCCGCTGGGACTCGAACCCAGGACCCCTACATTAAAAGTGTAATGCTCTACCAACTGAGCTACGAGTTCAATCTTATGAATAACTTACGCTTATGGTTTAAGAACTTTCCGAACCCACGCCCCGATAGCCATCGAAAAGAGCTGCCGGATATTTTAACTTTAAAAAAAAGAGGCTACCGGTTTTGATAGCCTCTGCATTTTTTGTGAACCCGCTGGGACTCGAACCCAGGACCCCTACATTAAAAGTGTAATGCTCTACCAACTGAGCTACGAGTTCAACCTTATAAAGTTTTTAAATATTCCAAGAGCTTTTTCCCAAATTTAACCCCCAACTCCTTCATTCTCTTACTTTTGCCGCTTTCGTAACGTTGCGTTTATTTTGGGAGTGCAAAAATAGGGGAAATTCAAATCACACCAAATTTTTTGAAAAAAAATCCTGAACTATTTCTTCAACTTGTATTTTTTCAGCGGGTTAACTCCGCTATTTTTGTACCTACAAAAGTAACGCTATGTCATTTTTAAAAGATAAGGTTGTAGCTATTACGGGTGGAAGCGAAGGAATAGGAAAGGCTTTGGTCGACGCATGCATTGCCGCAGGTGCAAAAGTAGCTACCTGCGCACGTAATTATGACAAACTGTACACACTGCAACTGCAGCACGCCAACGTAATGCTGCATACCATCACCTGCGATGTCAGTAAAGAAGGCGATTGTAAACGCTTTATTGAATCTACCATCAAAACCTTCGGCGGTATCGATATCCTGATCAACAATGCCGGCATCAGCATGCGGGCATTGTTCAACGATGCCGATATCGAAGTGATCAAAAAAGTGATGGACGTAAACTTTTTCGGTTCCGTGTATTGCACCAAATACGCCTTACCCTCCATTCTCGAACGTAAAGGTACCATAGTAGGTGTGTCTTCCATTGCCGGCTACCGGGGTTTGCCTGGCCGCGCCGCTTATTCTGCATCAAAATTTGCCCTGCAGGGCTGGCTCGAAGCCATCCGCACCGAATTATTACATTCGGGTGTGCATGTTATGTGGGTTTGTCCGGGCTTTACGGCTTCCAATATCCGCAACGTTGCGTTGAATGAACAGGGTAAGCCCCAGGGAGAATCGCCGCTCGATGAAGCCACGCTGATGTCTGCTGAAGCATGTTCACGTGAGATCCTGAAAGCCATCGAACATCGTAAGCGTACGCTTGTTCTTACCTTTAATGGTAAAAGAACGATCTTTATGAACAAACTCTTCCCCTCGCTGACAGACAAGCTGGTGTATAAATTCTTTTTTAAAGGAGATCAGCTTTCCAAATAAATGACAAATGAGAAATGAAAAATTAAAAATGGAAAAGGATTTTTCATTTCTCATCTCAACGATTGTATTTTACTTTCTCATTTCTCATTCTTAATTTTTAATTCTTAATTTCTTAAATGCCTTTACTAACCCTCACTTCTGATTTCGGTATGCAAGACTACCTGGTGGGTGCAGTAAAAGGCCGGCTATTGCAGATCAATCCGTCGTTTAACCTGATAGATGTATCGCATAGCATTTCCCCGTTCAATTATCCGCAGGCAGCCTATATCTGCCGTAATACCATAAAACAGTTCCCTTCCCATACGTTTCACCTGCTGCTGATAAACCTGTTTGAAAAAAGGCCCGAACAGCTGTTACTTGCCTGGCACCGGGAACAATATATTTTATGCGCCGATAACGGTTTGCTCACGATGATCCTGGAAGAGAAACCCGAAATGATCATCGGTTTACCGCTCGATCCCAAGGCCATAAAAAATACCCTTTATTTAACCCAGGTGATGGGAGAGGCAGTTCAGCAACTGAATACCGGGGCCGGATTGCAGGATATTGGCATGCCCGATGTTCCTTTTATCGAAAAGAACCATTTACGCCCGCTATTTGGCGAGAACTGGATGGAAGGACAGATCATCTTCATCGATCATTTCGAGAACATAGTGGTCAATATCACCCGCGAACAGTTTGAAGAGCATCGCAAGGGCCGCCGCTTCAGGATCGTGTTTAAACGAAATGAAGTGATCGATAAAATTGCCGAAACCTATGCCGATGTGCCTGAAGGCGAAAAACTCGCACTCTTCAACGCAGCCGGCTATCTGGAGATTGCTATCAATAAGGGCAATGCGGCCGGACTATTCGGCTTGCAGGGCTTCACCGAGCAGGCGCAACAACACCAGAGCCGCCTCTTCTATCAAACGGTGAAGATCCATTTTGGATAAACCGCGAATAGTACGTTATACAAAATGTTTCTTCTCTTCTTTATGAATGCCCTTTCTGCCGCAGGGCCGGTGTGTTGTATGTTTAAGAAAAAATAATACACAAATTGTCACTGAGCATCATGGCTTCTTATATTTAAAGTAATTTTATTGCATCAGTAAATCATCAATTCATGCACCAACCGATTTCAAACAGAGGTTCCTTTCCCTTAATATTTAAAGAAGAAACCAGCATACCCGACACTTACAGGATCGCCGAGATCCATCAGCGGGAATATTTATTGAACGGTGCACTGGTTCCGTGGAACGGACCGGTCACCAATGTTTATTCCCCCGTTTGCATACCCACTCCCAACGGATTGACCAAAAAACTGCTTGGCAGCATACCCAATACTACCGCAAAAGAAACCATGGAAGCACTTGACGCAGCTGTGGCGGCCTATGATAATGGATTGGGCGAATGGCCTACCATGCCGGTAGAAGCACGAATAAAATGTATGCAACAGTTTGTATACCTTATGATCCAGCAACGCGAGCTGGTGATCAGACTGCTGATGTGGGAAATAGGAAAAACGCTGGCCGATGCCACCAAGGAGTTCGATCGTACGGTTGATTACATCAACGATACCATCGGCGCATTGAAAGACCTCGACCGCGAATCGTCGCGTTTTCAACAGGCGGAAGGTACCATTGC
>CBIHPC010000291.1:0-7577 GCA_966211305.1 uncultured Niastella sp. | reverse complement strand
ACTCCAAAAAATCTATGCCTAAACAATCAATCCCCCAAAAATTTGACTTGATCCGGTAATACCGGATCAGTTTGAAAAATTGATATGAGAAGTCAAAAAGCGGTAAATATTGATTTGTTGTGAGAATGTTCCTGGTCCGGGAAAGGAATTCTGTTGTCGTGCCCAGGTAGCAAGCAATGGCATTTTTCGGAAGGCGGTTACCCATTAACGGGTATCTGTAAAAGAATATGACCTGCCGTTCTCCGGCAGCTAATGTTTAAACCGGAAATAAAGGCACGGTAGATCGGGGGCTCCATCCTCAAACATGAAAAGTCTTTTTCAGGCTTCGGCCTTTTTTTAACCGGAAGTGTACAAAAAGCAGTACCAAAAAAACAGGGACGATACAGCCGGCAACAATAATACTCCATTCAAGATGTAAAACTTCCGTTTTGAAAACAGACAAAATTCCATCTACACTTATACATAGCAAGGTTGCGCCCAAAAAAGCATAGGCAATCAGGTTAATGCCTTTATATTTTGACCGACTGATAATAACGATCATCATAGCCGTTACCAGGTTGCCTGCTAAAAGGAGGGGTATCCCCAGCTTAATTGACCAATTCACACCACCCGTTAGAACATCAAGTAGGAGCAAAAAGACGGAAGACAATAGAAAACTTCCTGCCATTTGAATAAGACTTCTTTGAGGCCAGAATGCAAATAACGATATATATGAAAAAATAACCAGGCTGATCGCTACGGGATACTCTGACCAGGTAATGCGTTTATTTATTATAAAGTCAATAATAAATGTGGCAACGATGCCCGAAAGCAGAATCAGGGAAACGATTTCCCAGGTGAATTTTTTCTGTGGCTGGCTCATGGTGCCACTATAATGAATAGTCTGTTGGCGGCTTGTTATCGGGATATTCGCGTTACCTTTGCCGGTAACCGGTTCACCGCATAACGGGCAATACTGCATTTCGTTTTCCAGCTCTACACCGCAATTTTTACAATAAGGCATGATTAATTTATTTATTGTACGTAACGATTTTAACAGGTATGCCTTGCGCTGTTAAAAAGGTAAGGATTTGCCTTTCCAGTTCCTTTGAATTGGTGATATTTCCAAACGTCAATGCCAACTTATTATCAAAACCTGCTACCGCACAGTTCACTTTTAATACCTTATTGGGCGGCGGAGGAATAAATATGAATGAATTGATATGGCTGTTTATTTCAGGACTTAGATTGATTTTACCGAGATTGGTTACTACTCCGCTATATTGTTTTGTACCCAATGTATATAGTTTTGAAAGTATCATTGATTTAATAAAAAGGGGTACGTGTTTTATGATCGTGTTTTTTTCTCCACTTACATTTCGTGAGATCATTTTGCTGATGAGCTTCTTGTCAGTTTCCAATTGCATCTGGTGGTAAACCGATTTTACGATCTCTTCAAATGCATAATGCCCCAGCCGAAAGTCAATTCCCGGAATTACATACAGTGAAAAATTTCTCATAGTGCGGGATGGGAACATCTTGCGCAGGTTGACGGGCACTTCTATGCGTGCTATTTTATTGGCTATGCGTTTTCTGAAAGCTGATTTCTGTTCATAAATGTGCTGTAGGGAATAAAGGTAAATTGCAGTCAGGTATTCAGTGATACTTACTTCATGATCTTTTGCTTTTTTCGCAATATCCTCAATGGGTACAATGGCCGTCAATATGTTAAAACGTGGTGCTTTCTTTAAGCTGAATGGAACGTGAAATGCATCTGGTATTTTCGGGGGAGCTGCATCGATTCTTTTGAAATAACGATTGTAAGCGTCTTCATACTCTTCCTTTGATGGCTCTTTTTCAGGTTGATGATAGGGAATGCCGGTAGGAATTATCACTCCGCATTTATCAAAATAAACCAGCAAAAGGGTTTTTAAAAATTCAAATGCACCGGTGCCATCTGTGAGGATGTGTGAGAATTCGACACTTATCAAGTTTTCTTTGGCCAAAACCCTGAACATCAGTTCCTGTTTACCAAATGCCCTGCATGGCACTTCCTTATCGGGCATTACTTTTATTGGCCTGTTATCAGGTTCAAGGTAGTACCAGAAAAATCCGGTTTTCAGTTTTACCTTGTAATAAGGAAATCGTTCTTCGAGGCTGTGAATAGCTTCAAGAAATTGTTTTGCCTTTATTCTTTCTTTTAATTCAACAGATATCCTGAAAACAGATGTGAGTTCCCGATCTTTTATTGCCGGATAAATTTTGGCAGCATTATCAAGCCGAAGCCAGAAATCATTCGTATCCATAATTTCTCCGTTATAGATTATGATCAGCGGATTGAACCCTGAAAGTTAACTATTGGGCTATCATTGAGACCTAAGGATACGGAAAGGCCAAAGTGAAGGATTGTATGTACCTTCACTAGCTATCGATAGCAGGGCATAATATTCTTTTCAAATTTACTAAAATATTAACCATTATAATGGCAAGTAAGCAAAGCAAATTGTTTAACCTTCTGGTGAAAATGATTAATAAGAAGAAAATTCTTAGAGAACAATTTGCGTCTGGAAATTCTTTTTTTTTCAATTCGCCAAAACCTCCTGCCAAAACAAGCCGGATCTGTCATATCCAGGAATTCCAAATAAATAACCGGAATGTTTATATACTGAGCCCGAAAAATAAAAAGGGTAGCGGCAGGCATATCCTTTATTTACACGGAGGCGCTTACATGCAAAGTTTTGTTGTATTCCATTGGGATTTTTTGGCAGAACTGGTAAAAAGAACGGATTGCATGGTTTACGCGCCCGATTACCCACTGGCGCCACACTTTACATACAAAGATTCTTTTGATATGGTTAAAGCTGTTTACAACCAACTTACTGCAACGGTTGATCCCCGCGATATAATACTCATGGGCGATTCGTCGGGCGGTGGTTTTGCACTGGCATTCGCGCAGCAATTAAGGGATGAACACATGGTTCAACCTGGCCAGATCATTTTATTGTCACCATGGCTCGATATAACGCTTTCTAACCCACTTATAAAGGATGTTAATGGGGTTGAGCCGTTTTTAGGAATAGAAGGACTTCGGCGGGCCGGAAAATTATATGCAGGAGATACAAATCCGGATCACTATTTATTAAGCCCGATCAACGGATCGTTGGAAGGACTTGCAAAGATCTCCATTTTTATGGGATCAAAAGATATTCTTGTAGCCGATACAAGAAGGTTAATGTCCATCGCCGGGTCAAAAGGAATTGAGATGAATTATTATGAGTATGAAGATATGCTTCACGTATGGATGCTTTTAAATTTTCCTGAATCAAAAAAGGCGAAACAACAAATTGTTGACCTGATACGGTATTAGACGGCATACGCTATTAACTTCCTTCATAGTTTGCTGCATTTAGTTGCATGCTTTTTACATGATTTATTCTCATGCCTGAAACTATACCATCCAATTTGAACAGGAAGTTAAAGTGCGTGCAACAGCCCTTCATGAAAAATTTATCACCCACCTGAATCTTTTGTCCTGTATTGTTGATGGACGCGTTGTCGGTTAAATTGCACGCCATAATTTATAACAACAAAAATCAATACAATGACGCGTAAGAACGTAACCGTAATTGGTCTTGGTGCAATGGGCTCCGCACTGGCCAACGCATTGCTGGCAAAAGAACTGAAGGTAACGGTTTGGAACAGGAATAAAGCAAAAGCAGCCTCACTGGCTCACAAAGGCGCTATGGTTGCTGAAAATGTTAAAGCAGCTATAGAAGCCAGTTCGCTTGTAGTGATCTGCGTATCTGATTACAAAGCCGCTGCAAACATATTTTCTGAAGTGGGGAAGGAGTCGTTGCATGGCCGTACCCTTGTACAGCTAAGCACCGGCACACCAAAAGAAGCGCGTGATTTTGATGCATGGGCGAGGCAGCAGGGCGCTAATTGTTTGAACGGCGATATCCTCGCATGGCCAAGGCAGATAGGTACCGCAGATGCTACTATTACCTTTAGCGGCAACAGTGAAATATTCAAACTGTTTGAAACCGAATTAAGCGCGCTCGCCGGCGTCATCAGTTATCTTGGTGAAGAACCGGGCGCTTCCGCGGTGCTGTTCTCGGCTGTGCTGGCTTATCTTGCCGGTAACTGGATCGGCTTCTGCCATGGTGCCTTGATCTGCGAAAAAGAGGGCATGCGGCCCGACGCGTTTGGCGAACTTATCTATAATATTTCCCCCATTCTCGCCACGGAATCGAAACACATGGGACAGGTGATACAGCATAATAAATTCACCGATCCTGAAAGCACGATCAATACTACCGGGCTCGATCTTCACCTGCTTGTTCAGCAATCGAAAGAAGCGGGCATCAGTGACGAACTGCCGAAGTTCGCAGCCGGTATTTTCCAACGCGCCATCGATGCGGGTTATGGCGCGGAAGAGCATGCGGCCATTATTAAAGTAATGCGCGGGGCCGGTTAATTGTTACGTTGTTGTTCGGGATGGAACTCGCAGGATCCGGCTTTGTAATTGGTGTTATTGCGTTGGATGTATTCCTTATGTGTATTGCCCCATTGTTCCAGTACGTCAACAACCGGCAAAACACTTTTGCCTGCTTCGGTAAAATGGTATTCCACCCTGGTGGGCACTTCGGCGTAAACCTCTTTATAAATAATTCCGAATTCCTCCAGTTCTTTCAGGTGAAGGTTAATGATCCTTGGATTTACTTCCTGCATTTCGCGGTGAATGGCGCTTGGCCGTCTTACACCGCGCCGGATGCAGTCAATTATCCAGGCTTTCCATTTACCGCCAACCACTTTAATGGCAACAGCCAAACCACAATCGAGCAACTCGGGTATTTTTTTCTGGTACATCAGGTAACGATTTGCTCCAAAGATAACGCCTGGCGGTCAGGAAGGGTATAGGGAAAATTTTTTCCCTATGGTATTGGCGGTTTGTGAAACAATGAGTGAGGTTTCCCGGCCGCCAATACTATTCAACTAATTACTTCCTCACTTCAAACTTCATTTCTGGCAGTTGGCCCGAATTGAAAAACACTGTTTTGGATCGAAAGATATTTTTGCGGCATAAATAAGAAATGAAAATGAAAATTTTGTCCCTGGCAGTTTTATGCTTTTTTCTGCTGTCTCAAAACAGTTTATTTGCGCAGTCTGCAAACAGCGCCGGATTCACTAATGTGAAAGGTGTTAATTTATTGAATGCCGGCATTGGGTTGGGAACCTATGGCTTGTACGGCTCCGGCGGCTTACCGGTAACGGCTTCGTTTGAACATGGTTTTACCGATAAAATAAGCGCAGGAATTGGTTTTGGCTTTGTGCAGCGTAAATATGTTCACGATTGGAAATATACCTATCTGATGTTCCAGGTAAGAGGTTCTTATCATTTTAACGAACTGCTTGAGATTGACAATCCCAAACTCGATGTGTATGGTGGAACCGGACTTATATACAGGCACTATAAGTTAAAGCATGATGAAGCCGGAACCTACTACGATTATAAATCTTCGGGCGGCTCGGTTACTATAGATCTGCATGCCGGTGGCCGTTACATGTTCAACGATCAAATAGGGGCTTATGCCGAAGCAGGATATGGTATTTCTCCTTTGCAACTGGGGGTATCGTTTAAGTTCTAATCAGCGTTTCGTATTAATACAGGCCGCCTCAGGGGCGGCTTTTTTTATGGTTTTGCATCATTTTTATATCTTTATTCCCGTTATAAAATCCAGCCAATGTTCAAAAAACTGTTTTCCGGCCTTTCCCCCCACGCGCGGTTAATTGAGGATATCAGAAATGATAATTATAATAACTGGGAATCCCACTTCGAAAATTATAACAGAACAAACGCAAAAAAAGCCGATCCGGTTAAATTGCAATCGGTTGGACTGGAAATTTATGAGAAGAACCTGCAGGAGGTTATTCATGATTATGCGATCACCGATGATGAAAAGGAAGTATTAAAGAAAATTATCGCCTGTTTTCAGCTGCCCGATGCTGCTATCAATGCCATTAAAAGCAAGTACGCTAAAAGCGCACTAACCCATCTTTCTAAACAAAAACTGGCCGATAATCATTTGTCTGAAGAGGAACTACAGGAGATCGGGCTGTTTGCCCGCGAACTGAATATTACTGATGACGAGGTGAAACGCATCAATCAGAAGAATGCGGTGGAATTATATGAGAACGCCCTTAAGGATATTGTTTCCGATAAACTGGTAACGGTTGAAGAACAACAGGCGTTGAGACAAATGGCGCAACAACTGGGCATCAATATTAAAGAGGCCAATATCGATAAAAAGCTGCGGGAAGATTATTATTATCTGTCACTATTAAACGCGCTTGACCGCGGTTATTTGCCTGAGTGCAAACCGCCTTCCATTGTAACACAAAATGATGAAGTGGCCTACTGGGAAATAAGCTCTAACCTGGTGTTTGCCAGAAACACCTCTGAATATTTAAATCAGCACAGCAATGTGCGGCTCAGGGTAGAAAAAGGGGTATCTTATAAACTGGGCGCCAGCAGAAGCACACGTATCAGGGAACATATAGTTTCCAATCATCCCGGCGTATTTGCAGTAACAAGCAAAGGAGTGGTGTTTTCTGCCAGTCAGCAATCGTTCGCCATACCATTCACCCAACTGCATTCATTCGATACCTATGCTGACGGCATAGGACTACAAAAAGATAAAACAGATCTGTTGTTGCAGTTCTACGACAAACAAATGTCAGAGGTAGTGTTCAAAGTGCTTACGAATGCCATAAATGCCAACACCTGAAATTGATCTAAACTACTTTTTACCACTTTTCTTTTTCAACGGATCATTTGGCTTTAATGCATTATAATACGCACACACCTTCTTCATTAAGCAAATAGGGCATTCCGGTTGCGGCCTGCAGATCTCCCGGCCATGGAACGACAACGCCATGCCCGCATCCCATTTTGTTGTTGGTAATATTTCCATTAAATGCTTTTCGATCTTTTCGGCATTCGTGGCATCTGTAATACCCAGCCGGCCGGCCACCCGTATCGTATGCAGATCAACGATGATCCCTTCCGGCGCCGCTTTTGCGCCCCGGCGAATGACATTGGCCGATTTTCGCCCTATACCCGGTAATGCTACAAGTGATTCTATTTCGAGCGGAATATTACTGTCGGTTTTTATCTGCTTCGCTATCCCCGTGAGCCAGGTAGCCTTATGCGCAAAATTCCTCACTTTACTGATGATTGGAAACAATGATCCCGGATCGGCTTTTGAAAGCGCCTTCATATCGGGATATTTTTTGAAAAATTCAGGCGCGATCTGATTCACCAGGTTATCCGTTGCCTGTGCCGATAGTACAACCATCACTATCCACTGATAAGTATTGTTTGCTTCCAACGGATGGGGTGTGTTTTTATATTTCTTCAGCAATGGCGTCAAGGCCGTTGCCCAATTGATAGCTGACTGTTTCATACGGAATTCTAAATGTATATAAAGCTACTAAATAGAATGGCATTGCGCAGCCCATTGCAGAGCAGGGCAAATAAAAAAGCAGGACCCGGAAATGAATCCGGTGTCCTGCCTCCATCCATGAAAAAGCGCCTG
>CBIHPC010000290.1:0-7642 GCA_966211305.1 uncultured Niastella sp. | reverse complement strand
AGTGGCAGCAAAATTATGGCAAAATTGTCAGGTGGCAAAATGGACAGTTTATACTTAGATCTGCATTGTTTTTTTTGGGGGGGTGAATATTAGGTAGGTATCCTGCTTACTGTTCCTGGCGGGGTTCGGCGGGCGTAGCTTTTTTTGGTTCGGCAGCCGCTTTCGCCTTTGCCGATTCTACGATCTTTACATTTATAAGCTTTTCGGTCTTTTCAACCGGCTTTGCAGGTTTCACGTTTGTTGCCGGTTTGCCTTCTATTTTATCGATTATGATCACCCCGTTCACGGCTTCCTTTGCGCCTATCGGTTTGCCCACAATAGCTCCGGCAGGGGCCGATGCAACCGGCAACGTTGCGCTGCGGTCAGTGGCTAATTTTGTGGCTTTTGCAATTTTTACCTCCATCGGTTTGCTTATAACCACTACCCCCCCGGATTCAGCTTTTACCGCAGCGATTGCTTTGGGGTCGGCTGCAGCCTTTACAGCGATCACTTTTTTTACCTCCACCGGTCTGCCGATCACCACTACTTCTTTATCGGCCTCTATTCCGGCAACCGGTTTTGTTGTTTTCACCGGCTGACCCGTTTTGAATTTGGGCATGAGCTGTATTTGCCGGGGCGGAATGTCACCGTATTTCTCTGTATACTTTTTGTCCTTATCCCAATCGGTAAGCACCACGGCTTCAACGATCTTGTTGTTTTTGTCTTTCACGATCACCACACATTCGCCATAATTATCGGCAACGGTAATGCAATACCCTTTTTTATTCAGGCAATCCTGCAGGTTAATAGCATATGGGGCTTTTTCCGGAGCTTCAGGCGCCTCCGGTGCATTTTTCGTGGCTATGCGCCTTGTAACGATTACATGTTTAGAATTGTCGGCAATAATACCCCATCCCTCCCCCTTTTCCGGTAATTCGGCCCGTTCGGGCATTTCGGTGGCTTCTGGTCTTTCGGGAGCCTCCGGCGCTTCGGGAGCTTCCGGTCTTTCCGGGGCTTCCGTCATTTCGGGTTTTTCGGGGGCTTCAGGCGCTTCGGGCAATTCTTTTTCGCCAGCAAATACCGGTGTTGGTGGCGTTGGCGGTTCGGGCAAAGCGCCATATTTCTTTTCAAACGCCTCCTTTTCCCTTGCGATCATCAGGTCATACTTTTCCGTTTTGCCGTTCTTTAAACGGATGGTCACCTTTTGCTGGTCGGTGACATCGATGGTATTGATATCCTTCCAACCGGCCGGTGTTTTTGGGGCCGCCGGTATGGTATCGGCCGTTGTTCCCTTCACCGGCGGTTGTTTCCCCTGGGTTGAATTTCTAAAAGCTAACAATACTACTACCAGCAGGGGTAGCAGAAACAGGAACCTGATAAGGTGCACACGGGCACTCTTTGCTTTGTTCATCATGGCTATTCTTCTTTTTAAAGATGAAAAATTGAAATTGGTGGCTATACTAAATGAATTGACTCCTATAACTTTTAAAAGCAGGTACTGGTATTGTTTACGATCGAGCCCTGTTTGCAACACCTGCTGATCGGCAATGAATTCGAGGTTCTGGCGAATGTCGTGCCGCAGCAGCCAGGCAAAAGGGTTATACCAGTTAAGGATGCACAATATTTCGCTCCACAGAATATCAAGCGAATGCCGTTGCTTTACATGGATGAATTCATGACGGATGATCTCTTTCAACTCATGCTCGCTATGCTGGTGCTGGTTCACATAAATACCACGGCCAAACGAGAATGGCATTACCGGTTCATCGATGTGGTACAGCTTTACTTTTTCATCATACAGCAATACAGCCTTCGACCGCATTTTATACAATGAATAATATTGCAGCAGCAGGCGCACCAGCATGAATAACACGCCGGCAATGAAGACAATAACTGCAACCTGTACCCAGCCGATCCCTGATGATGTTACCCGAACGCCAGCTTCAGCTGCTGCGGGCGAAATTTGTGTAATGGCGGGTATATAGTTTATGATGGCCGATTCGCGCAGGGCCGGCCGTTCTACTATAATTGTAAAAACATTGACAAAGGGTATCACAAAACACACCACGGAATAGATCATCAGGTACCAGCGGTTCCAGTTATAAAAGGTTAACCGGCGCAGGAAAAACTGATAGAACAGGTAAACGATGGATAAGCTTATTGATAGTTTGATGATATATTGTAGCATTTGGTTTGTTTTGGAGTTGTGTGATTTAATGGACCGAAGTAGGAAGTATGAGGTAAGAAGTATGAAAAACGAACTCCTGGGTTTGAAGTGGCCCGATGCCGAAAGTCGAAAACTTCGAATTTGATTATCTTCTTATTTCATATCTCCTACATCTTACTTCTGCTTTTTTATACCTTATTACTTACTTCTACCTTCAATCATATTTATTATATCTTTTAGCTCCCCCGGACTCAACTTCTTCTGTTCCACAAAGAAATTCACCAGCTGTTTGTACGAATTGTCGAAGTAATCCTTCACCACCCCGTTCATAAAGTGCTTTTTATACTCCTCTTCCGAAACCGCCGGCCGGTATAAATAGGCGTTACCTACGAGCCGGCTTTCAACCAGCCCCTTTTTTTCGAGGTTCTTAACGGTAGAGGCCAACGTGGTATAGGGCGGCTTTTCCTCCATATTATCGAGAAACAGTTTTATGTTCCCCTCGCCTGTTTTCCATATCACCTGCATGGCCTGTTCTTCCTGTATGGTTAGTTTTTCCATCATCTACGAACTTTTCGTAAACCTACGAATTATTCGTAACAATCGCCAAATCTTTTTTGTTAAATGGCGAACCCGGGTTTCTATCCTGTTCATTTACTGTTATTTTTGAGAAAAAAATAAATGTGAGGGAATACAGCTCAAAGCCAAAAGCTGAAAGCTTAAAGCAAATACATATGTAAGCTCCGGGCCTTGCCTGTAAAAGACTCATCCTAAATAACATACGCTATGATAAACCGAGTATTCCTATTTATCCTGTTAGTTATGGTAAAACTGGCCCCGGCCCAAACCTTACCACCCGATAGTCCGGCCTACAAACGTTTCCCCACGGTACCGCCATTTACTATTTTACAGGCCGACAGTACCAACCTTACGAAGGACAATCTTAAACACCAGCCTACCATTATTATGTATTTCAGTCCCGACTGCGACCATTGTAAACACCAGTGGTCCGATATGGAAAAACGGATGAAGGATCTGAAGAAGTACCAGATAATAATGATAACCTACCAGCCTTTTGAAGAAATGGTGGCGTTTTACAAATCGCAAAAGATCGCCAGCTACCCCAATATTAAAATGGGCCGCGATACAAAATTCTTTCTGCCGCCTTTTTATAAGATCCAAAGCCTGCCCTACCAGGCACTATACGACAAAAACGGCGAGCTGGTCACCACTTTCGAGGGCAATGTGAAGATCGATAAGCTGCTGGCCGCATTCGGGAAGAAGGAGTAGCTATTTCGAATTTGGGAACAATTGTTATCGAAGCGATAAATAAAAATTAATATTCTTTATTCGCGCCCTATTTTTGCGCAAAAATTAGCTCAACACCTTAAATTTTTTCTGATGAAAGTAACTGTTGTAGGCGCCGGTGCAGTGGGTGCTACCTGCGCTGATAATATCGCCCGCGCCGAACTGGTTGAAGAACTGGTATTGTTGGACATTAAAGAAGGTTTTGCAGAAGGTAAGGCCCAGGACATGATGCAAACTGCTGCTTTACTGGGATTTGACACCCGTATCACCGGTAGTACCAATGATTACAGCAAAACAGCCGGAAGCGATGTAGTGGTGATCACATCAGGCTTGCCCCGCAAACCGGGTATGACGCGTGAGGAACTGATTGGCGTAAATGCCGGTATTGTGAGGGGCGTTGCCGAAAATATTCTGAAACACTCGCCCAATGCCATCATTATCGTTATCAGTAACCCAATGGATACCATGACCTACCTGGCGCTTACCGCTACCGGTTTGCCAAAGAACAGGATCATTGGTATGGGTGGTACACTCGATAGCGCCCGCTTTAAATATCAGCTGAGCCAGCACCTGGGTTGCAGCCCTGCCGATCTGAATGCGGTTGTAGTAGGTGGTCACGGCGATACAACTATGATCCCACTGATTCGCCTTGCTACCTGGAACAGCGTACCGGTTACAAATTTCCTGAGCGAAGAAAAACAAAAACAAATAGTTGCCGATACCATGGTAGGCGGTGCTACCCTTACCAAACTGATTGGTACCAGCGCATGGTATGCACCCGGAGCAGCCGGAGCAGCCCTTGTTGAAAGCATTGTTCGCGATCAAAAGAAACTGTTCACCTGCTGCGTTAGCCTGAATGGCGAATACGGTCAGAAAGATATCTGTCTGGGCGTTCCCGTTACCATCGGTAAAAACGGTTGGGAAAAGATCCTTGACTTCGGTTTGAATGCTGAAGAACAAGCGCTCTTCAACAAAAGCGCCGATGCGGTAAGAAATATGAACGATGTATTGAAGACTTTATAAATAATGTGATAATTGGCTAATTTGATAATGTGATAATGTACAATACAGGTCTTTGTATTCATTATCACATTATCGAATTATCACATTAGCTAATTATTTTTTTTACTTCCCCCCTGCTTTTCCAACTTCAACGCTGAACAGTTCCTACTTTAGTCAATATTGTTCATAACATCCCACTCTCCCACCCGGCACCGGATTTGATATATCTATAATACCACCTGCCACACGTTATTTCATGCAAACCATTTTTATACTTCTAAAAAAGTATGGTATGAAATACATTTACGATTGGAGTTGCAGAACAGCCTGCATTACAGCAGTTTTAGTGCTTGGAAATATAACGGAAATGAACCGTGCTTTCGCGCAACCCCCCACCGTTCGGTCAAATGCAGGTTACATTCCTGTAAATGTGGGGAAGATAATGCCCAACGACAATTACCCCGATAACAGCATCAATCCCAGAGATAAGACGCGATATGTTTATGACGGCAACAACAGCATGACCCGGCTACCCCATGCGGTAACCCTGCGTGACCTGTACCTGACAGCAACTGCCAACGACGGCATTGTTATACGCTGGCGCACCAACTGGGAGCCCGAAAACCTCAAGTTATATGAAATCGAATACAGCACAGACGGTATCCATTTTCAACAGGCCGGTGTGCTGGCTGCCGGTAACTATCTCAACGGCAGAATTTACGAGTTCAGGCATTTTCCGGTAAATGTGCGTGACCGCATGTTTTATCGCGTAAGGATCATGGCACAGGATGGCCGGTTCAATTATTCGCCCATGCTGTCGCAGGCTGCGAATGGCTCAACCCAGAACTATGTATTCCCTACCATTGTAAACAGCGGTATGGTAAGCCTGTACCTGAACGATACGTTTAGAACCCTGCAGATCGTAAATATGGAAGGCCGCATTTTACAAACACAGATATTGAACGGCAATACAGGCAGAATTGATTTTCCGCTGAATACAGCCGCCAGGGGAATTTGCTTTGTGCGCGTGTTGGGCGATAACCGGCAGCGGGATATTGTACAGAAGATATTTATACAGTAACTCCATGCAAACAGGTTCCTGGAACCGCGTTGCTTTGGGTCATGAAACGCCCCATAACTTCTGCAAGCCGGAAGGCATTACCTAAACAATATTTTTCCATGATAAGTTCCGTGAAAGCCCGGTCAGGCGGGCACCTGGCAATTTTTACTTTCAAATGAATTAAGCGAAAAACACATATACAATACCATCAAAATAAAGGGCATATATAGCCGATTACGCTCCACTTTTATTATGTTTCCCTTAACATGGGAAACTTATTTTTTCTGTGTATTTTGTTTGTCAACACCCTTAAATCAAACAAAATATGCTAACGTTAACCAGGGTCCTAACTATCGTAGGCCTTATTGCGATCTCTTCTTCATGTGCATCCATTGTAAGCAAAACAAAGTATCCGGTAACAATTGACACAGAACCACGCGACGCCAAAGTAACCATTTATGACAGACGTGGCCGCGAGGTATTCACGGGCACAACACCGGCACTGGCAACATTGAAATCGGGGGCCGGATTTTTCACAAGCGCTATATATGAAATACAGATCAGCAAGGAGGGTTTTGCCTCTAAATCTGTATCACTACGCGCCACGCTCAATGGCTGGTATTTAGGTAACTTTTTGTTCGGCGGACTGATAGGTTTACTGATCGTTGACCCGGCCACCGGCGCCATGTTCAAACTGAAACAAACCGCGGTGATCGAAAAACTCGAAAGCACCTCTAAAACAGCAGCCGCCCCCACCCATCAATTACGCATTTATAACATTAACGATATTCCCGAGTCGTGGAAGAAGAACCTGGTAGCTATTAAATAACAAAGGTGTGCCACACTTGTCTTTCGGTGCAGAGGAAGTGTGGCACACCTTTATGCTTACAAAGCCGGCGGCCATTGAAATCTTACTTATTGATCCGCAGATTCACATTAGTAACTATGTCGGTTATTTTAATCTTCTCCATACATTTAAAATGCCCGAGCGGACATTTATCATACCCTATTTTGGAACAGGGCCGGCAGTACAATGGCCTAACTTCCATAATGTCGTAAGGCAGTTGTTGTTTAGGCAACTGCGATGACAGGGTGCCGTAATAGGGATACATGCCGAACTGCGGAACGGTATTTCCCCAAATGGAAATAACAGGCTTTTTGAATGCAGACGCAATATGCATTAACCCGGTATCGTGGGTAATGATCAGTTTGGCGCGGCGCACCAGGTCGGCCGATTCGTTGATATTGAACTTACCGCAGGAATTATAGATCTTATGCGGGTCGGCGCTGGCTATCAGTTCGCCGTTCTCGCGGTCATCCTTTCCACCCAGTAAGATAACCGGGTGGTCAATAGCGGCACACAACTCTTTCAGTTTATGCACCGGCAGCTTTTTGGTATTGTGCGCTGCACCGATCACTACGCCAATATAACCCGCGAGGTGGCCGGCCGGAATATCGCTTTCTTTAACCTTATCTTTTTCAGGTATGAAATAATCCAGCCCACGCCCATCGTTCTTAACGCCCAATGATTTTACCGTGTTGAGGTAACGGTCAACGATATGTACATCGGGCAGCACGTTCAGTTTGATGGTGGTGTATATGAACTTCTGAATATTGAGTTTGTTGAAGGAGAACGATTGCCTGTCCAACGCTTTTTTCACCCGCATGGTGCGCAGGTTATGGTGCAGGTCGATCACATAATCGAAATTCTCTTCCTGCAGTTGCGGAATAACAGCCTGCAGGTCATCCTGCAGGTAATGCAGTTTATCGATGTAGGGGTTTGCTTCCAGCACCGCTTTGAAGCTGGCCTTGGTGAGATAATGCACCTCTGCTTCCGGCAACTGTTTTTTCAGGCAACGGATAACAGGTGTTGTTAAAACAATATCCCCAATGGAACTAAATCTGATAATTAAGATTTTCATAATTGCTATGCGTCAAACTCACTCTTCTACGTAATTAAGGTCCTTATGGAATGTTTCCTCGGTAAGCAATGCAGCTACGATGCCAATAACCATTACGGTTATACCGGTGATCCAGCCGCTTTGCACATACCCGGCGGAACCCTGCAGCGAGGTGAACAAAATAGAGATCGGGATCAATGCGCCCCTTACCATATTAGGTACGGTAGT
>CBIHPC010000289.1:0-7685 GCA_966211305.1 uncultured Niastella sp. | reverse complement strand
TCAGAAGGAATGCCGATTCGGGTTTGCAGTTAAGCCGCTACAATACTTCCTACAATTCCATCAGCCAGTGGCCTAGCAATAACCTCATTTTGAATTGCGAGGCATACGATAACAAAGATCCCGATAATGAAGATGCAGATGGTTTTGCCGCCAAGTTAACCAGCGGCAATGGCAATGTGTTCCGAAATTGTGTATCACACCATAACATCGATGATGGCTGGGACCTTTATACAAAATCCGATACGGGCCCGATAGGTGCGGTATTCCTCGAGAATTGTATTGCGCATTCAAACGGCCGGCTCACCGATGGTTCTACTTCCGGAAACGGTGACAAGAACGGTTTTAAACTGGGTGGTGAAGATATTTCAGTGAACCATATTGTAAGAAGGTGTGTGGCCTTTAATAATGGCAAACATGGGTTTACCTATAACAGGAACCTCGGTACCATTGAAATGACCAATAATACCGGGTACAATAACACCGAGCGGAATTTCAATTTCGATGGCGGTACCAGTGTATTCAAAAATAACCTGTCGTACCTGAGCGGATCGAACGATCGCATTATTGGTACGGCAACGGCGCCCAACTCATTCCAGGGCGCTGCCGGCGGTTTTACTGTAAACGCAGCTGATTTCGTTTCATTATCACCAGGTGCCAATGCAGCCCCAACCGCAGGCGGTTTCCTGAACCTTGCTTCGGGCAGCGACCTCATCAATGCGGGCGTTACTTCAACAGGCATCTCATATAACGGTTCCGCACCTGACCTGGGAGCTATTGAGTCGGGCAGCACCTCTACGAACTATTCATTGGCCACCAACGTTTCACCTTCCGCCGGCGGTACAGTGAGCCGCAGTCCCAATGCAACAACCTATGCATCGGGCACTGTAGTCACCCTCACAGCTTCACCTGCCAGTGGATATACCTTTACCGGCTGGAGCGGAGATGTTACCGGCACTTCAACTTCAATAACCGTTACCATGACGGCCAACAGAACGGTTACGGCCAATTTCACCAACAGCACCGGAGCAACATATACATTAACCACTACAGTTAGCCCATCTGGTGGCGGTACTATAACCCGCAGTCCGAACGCTGCAACATATGCGGCAGGCACGGTGGTTACTTTAACCGCAACACCCGCATCGGGTTACAGTTTCACCGGTTGGAGTGGCGGCGCCAGTGGCACCAATACGACCACTACGGTAACGATGAATGCCAATACAAGTGTAACGGCCGGCTTCACTACCAGCGGCGGTTCCGGTACAACCCTGCGCATTGACGATAAGTCGGGTACAGGTATCGGTTATTGCAGCGCCAATGGTTCAAGACAAAATTCCTACGCCGGCGCTGATGGCGGTTATTATATCAACCTGAGCAATTCGAGCGGACAGGGCATTACCTGGGCGGTACGCGCCGGTGCAGCGGGTACCTATAATCTTCGCTGGCGGTATTCCAATGCCGGTACACAAAGCGCCACAACTGCAAGGGTACTTGTAAACGGTGTACAGGTAAATGCAAGCGTAGCCTTCCCGAAAACCGCTTCATGGAGCACCTGGACAACTACTGCCCAGATCCCGGTTACGCTGGTGGCAGGCGCCAACAAGATCAGGCTCGAAACAACCGTAGCTTCCGAGTTTGCCATGATCGACTGGATAGAGATCAGCGGTAACAACCCAACAGAAGCTTCGTGCAGTGCGGCAACTGGCAGCAGGATAACAACACAGGGCACTGATGCACCGGGTAATCTGTTGACCGAAGTAGCACCGGTAGTGCTGCCCAACCCAACCACCGGTATGGCAACCCTGCGGTTTACCATTACCAGCCAGGAAAAAGTAGTAGTGAACCTGTTTGCGGCAGACGGCAAACTGGTGTCAACGCTGGCAAATCGCTTATTCACTGCCGGTACACATGCCGTGCCGGTCGATTATAAAGGTTTACAGAAAGGTGTATACTTTATTTCTGTAAGCTATGGCGGAAAACAACGCATCCTTCAGAATATTCTAACCCGGTAAACAAACAACAAAGGGCTGTTCCGCAATGCGGAACGGCCCTTCTATTACCCAAACTTTTGCCACCTGATTGTAATAACTAAAAATATTAACGATTATGAAAAGCAGGATTTTTACACTCTTATGTGTATTGATGACGTTCTTCTCGTTGTCGTATGCACAGGACCAGTGTGCGCCAGTTGGCTGGTGTACGCAAAACGGGGGTACTACCGGTGGTGGTAATGCAACACCTACAACGGTAACTACATTAAGTGCGCTTACAACAGCCGCCAATGGTTCCGGTTCAAGGGTTATTTATGTAAGCGGTACCATGGGCTCAGGTGAAGGAACCCGGGTACGCGTTTCTTCCAATACTACCATCATCGGTTTGCCCGGCGCCAAATTGTACGGCGGTTTCGATGTGCGCGGAAGCAATGTGATCATCCGTAATATGATCGTACAGGGGCCCGGTGCTGAAGATGTGGATGGTATCGATTGTATCAATATCGATGGCTCGTCTACTACCAACGTATGGATAGACCATTGCGATGTTTATGACGGACAGGATGGGAACCTCGATATCACCAATGGCGCCAGCTATATTTCCATTACCTGGACGAAATTCCATTATACTTCCGCTTCCAGTAATCACCAGTTCTGTAACCTCATCGGAAATTCAGACAGCAAAACATCTGACCGCGGCAGATTAAAAGTAACGATGATGTACAACTGGTGGACTACCGGCACCGTTGAACGAATGCCGCGCGTGCGTTTTGGGCAGGTGCATGTCGTGAATAATTTATTCGACAGCCCGCAGGGCGATTATTGTGTACGGGCCGGTGTGGAAGCCGATATCCTGGTAGAAAGTAATTATTTCGATGCGGTGAATGAGCCCATCGATCTGTATGAAAATGATTTCACTGCTGTAACCGCGCGCAATAATGTATTCAATAATACCACGGGTAATACATCAGGCAGCGGAACTTCGTTTTCTCCGCCTTATTCTTTAAACATAGCCCCGGCAGCCAATGTGAAATCACTGGTAAGTAACGCCGGTTGTGGCGCAGGCGCCACTTTGCCATCGCCCACCCAATGCGGTTGTGGAACTCCTTCGCAATATACGCTGACAACAACTGCCAACCCTTCTGCCGGTGGTTCCATAAGTCGTAGTCCTAATGCCGGCAGCTACCCGCCAGGTACGGTGGTAACTTTAACCGCTACACCTGCTTCCGGTTATACCTTCACCGGCTGGAGTGGCGGCGCCAGTGGCACCAATACGACCACTACAGTAACGATGAATGCCAATACCAGTGTAACGGCGAATTTCACCAACAGCACCGGAGCAACATATACATTAACCACTACAGTTAGCCCATCTGGTGGCGGTACTATAACCCGCAGTCCGAACGCTGCAACATATGCGGCAGGCACGGTGGTTACTTTAACCGCAACACCCGCATCGGGTTACAGTTTCACCGGTTGGAGTGGCGGCGCCAGTGGCACCAATACGACCACTACGGTAACGATGAATGCCAATACAAGTGTAACGGCCGGCTTCACTACCAGCGGCGGTTCCGGTACAACCCTGCGCATTGACGATAAGTCGGGTACAGGTATCGGTTATTGCAGCGCCAATGGTTCAAGACAAAATTCCTACGCCGGCGCTGATGGCGGTTATTATATCAACCTGAGCAATTCGAGCGGACAGGGCATTACCTGGGCGGTACGCGCCGGTGCAGCGGGTACCTATAATCTTCGCTGGCGGTATTCCAATGCCGGTACACAAAGCGCCACAACTGCAAGGGTACTTGTAAACGGTGTACAGGTAAATGCAAGCGTAGCCTTCCCGAAAACCGCTTCATGGAGCACCTGGACAACTACTGCCCAGATCCCGGTTACGCTGGTGGCAGGCGCCAACAAGATCAGGCTCGAAACAACCGTAGCTTCCGAGTTTGCCATGATCGACTGGATAGAGATCAGCGGTAACAACCCCACCGAAGCATCCTGCAGCGCGGCAACCGGTTCACGTATTGCGACAGGAACGCCCGTTACGCAGGTTGACATGTTAAATACAGTGCCGCACGTGCTGCCGAACCCTACAACAGGCGTGTCTACCCTGCGGTTTGGAGTTACCGGTTCGGAAAAGGTGATGGTGAACCTGTATTCGGCAGATGGCCGTTTGATAAGAACGATAGCCAATAAGGTATTTTCACCAGGCAATTATTCACTGCCTGTTGATTATACCGGCTTACAAAAAGGCGTTTATTTCATTACGATAAATAACGGCGGCAGGCGAACCGTTCTTCAAAATATGTTTGTACGATAATTATAAGCCGGACATAACAAAGCCCCGCGGCTCAGCCGGGGGCTTTTGTTTTGGTAACATAAAGTCCAAAAATATTAAGCTATAGAAGTCGGAATGTATTCAGTTTGTTCGGCTGCGGTTAGCGGGAACAGGTACCAGCAAATGCCCAGTAAAAAGCAGGCATACTCTTCATTGCTGTATTTGGTGGCCGACAGCGAAGTGAACGAAGGCGCTTCCGTCATATCGCAAACGGCAAACGGGGCTGAAACGCTATTTTCAAAGATCACAAGTTCCGAGCCGTTCTGAATGGTATAATTGTATCTTTTTCCTTCCATTTCTATAATGCCTGTACCATGTACTTTGTCAATTGCCAGGCGGCCGATCTCTACACCGTATTCATTCTTTAAAATGGTTTTGTTATGCCATAAACCGGTTTTGCCGATAAAAAAGAGCCGATGGTTTTCTTCGCTACTAATACGTACTGTTTGCTGATCGAGGTTAAACTTTATTACCAGTTTGGTATTTCCACCTTCTGTCAGTTCATATTTTCTGATATAAGCAGAAGGCTGGTTAACATACACCCATTTCATAATGCGGCAATTAGTGGGTTAAGAAATTATTAGGGAAATCTCGTTTTACGCCACCAAAAATATACCTGTTCGCTATAGGAAAATGCGGTGTTGCTATTTTATTTTTCTAATGTGGAAAAAACGTGAAAGATGTTGATAAAAGTCAAGCCTTTTCCACAATGATTATGACCTAATATTAAGTTTAGGTTACCGAATTGTTATCTGTTGCTTTTTTTCAAAAATTATTCGTAAGTGTATTGGTGTTCTATAGCGCTATTGTTGTATTACCGATCCTGAACCTGAAATATGTTTTGAAACAATTGGCGAGCCTTTATAAAAAATAGTACCGCTGCCCGAGATACTTGCCTGCAGGGTTTGGGTAGCGAATAAACTGATATTACCTGAGCCCCTGATGCTGGCGTCTGCATCTTTTACCATAATACCCGTTATATTCATCAGGCCGCTGCCGCTGATACTTACATTGGCTTCATTGGCACTTCCACTGCTAACGTTGATATGTCCCGACCCGTCTATAGCGGCATTTACTTCTGAAGTGGTGACGTTTTTCACTTTAATACTACCCGAGCCCTCCACGCGCAAATGCAAATTGGCCGGGGTAATGGGGTTCGAGGTTTCGATGTAACCCGACCCATCTACATTAAACGAACGTACATCGGGACCGCTCACAAATATTGAAATGCCGTCATTTGTCCTGAGCCGGGTATCGGAATGACGCAGGCGGATGGTCAGGCTGTTATTGATAACGGTGGTTTCAATTTCATCGAGGATGTTCTCCTGGGCATGCAGCTCCACTTTAAACACGGAATCCTGGGTGAAATAAGTGTCGGCCGGAACTTTAAGGACCAGTCCGTCGAAAGAAGCTGTATTGCGGCTTTCGATAACAACGGGGCCTTTACCTGTTACTTTTTTGCATGATGTGGAAGACGAAACAATGAATAACAGCATTACGCAAAGTGCTAAATGGAAATTTTTCATGGTGAAATGTTTGAACATAATAAATAAATGTTGCCGGGGCAGGACAGGGCTTGTTTACCACTCAACTTTGTAGTTCAGTACCGGTATAATGCCGTTCTGATAGTTGGTGACGGTTGTGTTTTTCAAAAGATCGTAATCCTGGTTAAAGATATTTTTGCGGTTGATCACATTTTGAATATCGAGCGACAGGGTACTGGTCAACCGTTGCCGGTTCCATTTTATGCTGAACCGGCAATCGGGACGGAAATAGGCCGCATTCTGTAAACTATAGGCTTCTTTTTCTTTATAAATTGTATAACCTTCCTGTTGCGATGCGGGCAGATCGATAGGCGTTGTTCTGTAACCGCCTGAATAGATGACCTTGAAGTTTATTCCCAGCACGCGTTTTTGTCCGGCCAGCGGAAATTCTTTTCCCGCCACGGCATTAAAAAGATAATTGCCATTGAAGCGGGTGTTCCTTTCCACGCCATCTGCAGCGGTGTACTTCGATTGATACAGGGAGCTGTTCACTGTATAATAGAAATTGTTGTCGAGGTATTTCTCCAGGGTAAGTTCAATACCGTAATTTCTGCCTTTGCCATTATTGGTAAGCGGTTCGGTTACGAATTCGTTCTGGATGTTGAGGGTGGAAAATGTTTTATTGGCGTTTACGGTTACCGGTACATTATACAATTGCTGATAGTATATTTCAGCTTTTGCCCGTAAGCGATGACCTACCAGCCGGCTATAGGATAATATAAAATGATGCGCTTTGGTAAGATCGATAAATTTGTTGGGGTCTGTGTTACTGGCGTCTTTGGCAAAGTATACGCCGAGGGCCTGCAACTGGCTGTGCAAACCATAACCAAAGGCAAGTGAACTTTTATTGTCGGGGTCCCATTTAACCGAAGCTCTTGGCTCTGCGCTACCGGTGTTGTTATATAAAAGCGCGAGGTAATGCATGCCGAGGTTGAACGTAAGGTTATTGAACGGTTTGTATTGCCATTGAATATATGCCTGTACGGTTTGCGTATTGCCCGAAGTGTTGATGGTTTCGAGCAGCGGTGCATTCGGGTTTTCTTTCGAGAGTTTGTAATACTTAAAGAAAATGAAATTCACAAAGGCGCCGGCACGGAATGCATTACTGGCATTTACCTTATGGTTAAGGGTGGAGGATACCAGGAACTTTTTGGTGATGTAATTGTCTTTGTAGTTGTCGACAACAAGTTTGCTGTTCTCGGCATACAGCTCATTGAACTTATTGGCGGTGTAAGAAAAGGCAAGCGCCGATTTCAGTGTTGTTTGATCATCGACGGGAATAGTATGCGTGATGCCGGTAGCGCCGGTATTAGCTACAAATTTACCGGCGTACCGGTCATCCTGCATTTCCCATTTAGAACTATCGGTTTCAATGTTTTGATTTTGCGAGCTAAGCCCGCCGAAACCAAACACAGTAAAAGTTCCTTTGTTTTTAGTTGGGATATATATGTTGTACGAAAGATCCTGAAAATTGGTTGTGCCTTCAGCGAGCTCAAGTCCCATTTTGTTAAGCAGTGATAAAGTTGAATAACGGTAATTTACCAGCCAGGAGCCTTTATGCGATGCAGATAGCGGCCCCTCAGCAGCAGCGTTCAGGCCCAATACACCTGCCTGCAGCGCATACTCCCGTTTTTCATTATTACCTTTCCTGAGTTTGAGATCGAATACGCCGCTTAATGCATTTCCATATTCGGCGGCAAATGCGCCGGTTAGAAAATCGCTGTTGGCCAATAGTTGAGAACTTAAGATGCTGATACCGCCGCCGCTGCTGCCTGCTTCACTGAAGTGATTGGGGTTGGGAATATCAAC